>DATJGC010000427.1:0-6909 GCA_035495345.1 Chitinophagaceae bacterium
ATACGCAAGTTAACCTGGCCTTTTTTGAATTGGGCAGGGAGATAATTACAGAGAACGCATTGGATGTTGATGAAGCACCGCCTGTAGGTTTACTGATTCGCCAAACCACAAGGGAGTTGGAGCAAAAATTTGGCTTAAGACTTCCAAAAGAAATGCTCCAAAACATGGTAGATTTTGCGGCAGTCTGCAAAGAGGCTACCCTTGTGGCAGTGGTGGCCCGTTTTCTTACCTGGCAACAAATTCAAGTGCTGCTTCCTTTTCAATCCGTAAGCCTGATAAACTATTATGTAAACAATTTTGCCAGCAATCCATCGGATATTCAAGGCTTTAAAAAGCGGGTAAACGAAGAAGCAGCGCAAGTGTTGGCCAGTTTGCCTGCACCTGCTGCACCGGAAAATCCTTTTCCATTATTGGTAACCATTGGCAAGCAATCTGTACAAGAAAGCAATAGACCTACCATCCTTTCAAACATTGATTATACGAGCATTGCTGGTCCGCAGGCCATCGGCAATGCCATTTTTTCAGATTCGGCATTGATTCAGTTTCTTGCTTTATACTAAGAGCCGATGCATGTCTCTCCTCCCAGCCTTTGCACCAAATGCCCAACTCCTCCTTTTTATCCAGCTAATCTTTCAGGCATCAGCCGTTAATTAGCTTACCCTTACTGTTGAGATTTCAGACGTAAAAAGACCTTTCGTGGTTCAAATTCTTTTGGTTGAGCCTAACCGCGACTGCTTCTGGGCCTCAAAGGTTAGCCAGTACGCGGCTATTTTCTAAAACTTACGACTTTATTGCCTAACCTCCGTTGTATAAGATTTCCTTTTGCTTCATCCATTTTACATAAACAAAGATTGTGGCTTAATAAATTTCTATACTGTATAGATGCCTGCAAATGAAAATTAATGGCAGATTAAAATTGAAATATTTTACGTTATAGTAAACTTTTTTTTAATAAATCGGTTTTTCTACAGTTAACTTTACGACTCTTAAAAAATGGGGATGCATAAGTCACATCCCTTTTATTATCGAACACCAAAAACGCTAACATGAGAAAACTGATGCTCCTTACGGGGATTGTATTGCTATGTCTGCAGATCCTCGCCCAACAAAGAACCATCACCGGAAAAGTTACAGACGACAGAGGCTTACCTATTCCCAACGCCACCGTTGTTATTAAAGGAACTGCCGGTGGAACCACCACAAAACCAGATGGCACCTTCTCTCTCACAGTACCGGCCAACGCTAAGTTTATTGTTATTTCCTCCGTGTCTATGCAGCCTGAACAGGTTACCATTGGCGCAGGAAATGAAATTAATGTGTCGCTCAAAAGTGACGATCGCTCGCTTTCCGAAGTAGTAGTAGTGGGTTATCAAACCATCAAAAAAACAGAACTTACTGGTTCTGTATCTACCATTGCCGGTGGTGAACTGGCGCAGAAACCCGTACTCAATTTTACACAGTTGCTGCAGGGTAAATCTCCTGGTGTGCAGGTTACCGGCCAAAGCGGTCGCCCCGGCTCTCCCGGTATTATCCGCGTACGGGGTACAGGTTCTATCAATGCTTCTAATGATCCATTGATTCTTGTAGACGGTATCGCCGTAAGTTCTGCTGTGTACAGCCTGCTTAACCCAAATGATATTGAAGAAATCACTGTACTAAAAGACGCCTCTTCTCAGGCCATCTATGGCTCACGCGCCGCTAACGGCGTATTGGTAATTACTACCAAGAAAGGAAAATCAAAACCTGAAATCCGCTATTCATTCCAGTACGGCCGTTCTAAAGCAATGGACCTGAAAAATGTAAAGCTGATGAACAGTCGCGAGAAACTCCAGTATGAGTTTGAAGGTAATACCACCAACCCAATCCTGGATTCTATGATCAGCAACCGCATCACTGCTGGTGCTTTTCCGGCAGGTTCTACCTTGTTTACCATTACACCCGCACAACGTGAAGATTTATGGAACCTGGCTACCAGTCGCGGTGCTGGTAATTGGGCCGATTACCTTTTACAGGAAGCTACTAACGTAACGCATGAAATTGGCATTTCTGGTTCTTCCAACAAATTCAAATACTATTTCAGCCTGAACAAAACAGACAATGATGGCGTGCTCTATGGTTCTTACCTGAACCGCACCGGCGGCAGAATCAATGTAGAGTTTGCGCCTGTTGACTGGTTTAAGATGGGTACCAATATAAGTGTTGCCTACAGCAAAGAAAACAACGTGCGTTCTTTGTTTAACACACAAAATTCTTACGCTTCATTGTTTTCGTTTAATCCCTATGAGCCGGTATACCTGGCAGATGGAAAAACATACAACGTAACGCATACCGGGTACTCTCCACTGGAGGGAACTGATAAAAATCCGGCCCTGCTCAACAGGATTGCCAACTTTGGAACTGTCTTTGGCGAAGTGAAACTGCTGAAGTCGCTTACCTTTAAATCTCAGGTAGGTATCAATTATAACACACTCAACTCAGAATCTTACCTGCAACCCGGTTCTAACCTTGCCAGCATTCTTGGCTATAACCAGAAAACAGATGGTGGTAACCAGGATTTCACGTATGTAATCACCAACACGCTGAACTGGCGCCAGACCTTTGCAGAAAAGCATTCTATTAACCTGCTGGCCGGCCAGGAATTTACCAAGAACCGTTTTTACAGCTGGAGCCTTGCGGCACGCGGCTTCCCAACTGCTTCTGTAAATACACTGGATGCAGCAGGTAGCGCGCAAACAGCTACTACCAGCCGTAGCGACTGGGCACTGTCTTCTTACTTTGCCAGCGCTACTTATGATTTTGAAAAGAAGTACTTTCTTACTTTAAGCGGCAGGCGCGATGGATCTTCCCGTTTTGGTGCTAACAACCGTTTCGCCAACTTCTGGGCCATTGGTGCCAGCTGGGATCTGCTGAAAGAAAAATTTCTAGAGCGCACAAAAATACTCAGCACTCTCCGTCTGAGAGCATCCATTGGTACCGCAGGTACTGTACCAAACGGTTTGTATGATAACCTGGGTGTATACTCACTCACTACCAAGTATTCAGATTTGCCCGCAGCCGTGCCCGCACGCTTGCCCAACGCCGATCTTACCTGGGAAGAAAATAAAAACTATGATTTTGGTGTAGACTTCGGTTTCTTCGATGGCCGCCTTACAGGTACCGCAGATTACTACCGCAGAAAAACCAATGACCTAATCTATCCAAAGAACGTATCACTTACAACCGGTTTCTCCAGCTATACCAGCAATATCGGTAACCTGGAAAATAAGGGATATGAACTTGCTTTAAGCGGTGATATCATTCGCAAGAAGGATTTCATTGTTACCCTTTTTGGTAACTATTCTCACAACGATAACAAAATACTGGCGCTGTACTCAGACAATGTACCGCAGACACTTTCTCAATTTACCGTTGGTCTGCCGCTGTACAACTATTTCATGAACCGTTGGGCTGGCATTAACCCTGCCAATGGTAAGAACCAGTTCTACAAAGCAGATGGTACCATTACTGAAACCTATAGCTCAAGTGATGCCGTACTGCTGAGAGGCAAATCTCCGCAGGTGAAATTTTATGGCAGCTTTGGTTTGAATGTTTCTTACAAAGGTTTTGATCTTAACTCACAATTCTACTATTCCGGCGGCAACTATATTATGAACTACATGTACCAGGTAGGCGCCAGCGAAGGAGAGAATATTAACGACCAGCAGCTGACAGATGCCTTCCAGTACTGGAAGAAACCAGGTGATATTGTTCAACACGCTAATTTGAATGACGCCAGCCAGCGCGTGACCTTCGATACTGATAAATACCTTGAAAAAGGTGATTACCTCACCCTGCGCGATTTAACCATTGGCTACACAACGCCCAAGGCACTTACTGAAAAAATCAAGGTTGCCTCCATCCGGTTTTACATACAGGGTACCAACCTCTGGCTGAAGACAAAATTCAGGGGCCTTCCTGAAGTGGGTGAGTCAAACGGTGAAACAGCACTTGTTACCCCGGGATTGTATAACCTCTATGCACAACCGCAATTACGTGCGTTCACTTTTGGTGTGGATGTAAGGTTCTAAATAATATGATTTAAGAAAAAAATTATAACAATGAAAAAACTAACTTATATATTATTAGCGGTGGCAGGGCTTGCATCGTGCAAGAAGAAAGATCTTGAATTGTACCCGTACAGCCAGATTGAAACAACGCAGGCGTTTAATACAGAAGCAGACGTTACGCTGGCAATCAATGGTATGTATGCCGGTTTGCGTACTTCAGGTTCTTATTATGTTAGCGGTACATGGAATATCCTTGCTGATGTACTGGCAGATAACCTGATTGTAAACAAGAGTGGCCCGGGAAGAGGTACATTGGTTACCTATGGTGAATGGCGCTACACAGGTTTAAATACTTTCGGACTGTTTTCAGGTGGTTATTCTATTGTGCGCCGCGCAAACGCCATCCTTGAGAATATTGAAAAATTTCCTGCAGGTAGTTTTAAAAACAATACAAAGGGAGAAGCATTGGCTTTAAGAGCGTTGGTATATTTTGATATGTCAAGGGTATACAGCAAGACCTATCTTAACGCTACAGCCAGTGATTCTACTGTGCCGTATATCACTACTACTGATCCGCAGATTTTGCCAGCAAAAGAATCGCTGAAAGGGTTGTACGACAAGGTGATTGCTGATCTGGAATCTGCCAAAACCCTGATTGGTAGCTCTAATGGTATCTATCGCTTTAACAGCAATGCGGTGTCTGGTTTATTGTCGAGGGTGTATCTATACAAGGGCGACTGGGCAAAATGTATCAGCACAGCAACCGATGCACTGGGTGGAACACCCAACCTGCCAAGCCGTGCGGCTTTCAGCGGTATCTGGACAGACGATGCCTCTAATGCAGGTGTGCTTTTAAAAGTAAGAAACACAAAACTTGATAACGTAAACTCACAGGGCGTTAACTACTACCAGGTGGTAGGCGGCGAAAGAAAATCTGAATACTTGGTAGAATACAACTTCAAACAATTGTTCCAGGCTACAGACATCCGCACATCCGCTTATATTGCTACCAGCAATTTCAACGGCTCAAGCTATAACAACGTTATCAAGTACAATGGCCGCCCCGGTGACCCGGCTGGTGTAGTAGATGGCAAAGTGCTCCGCACCGCTGAAGTAATACTGAACAGGATGGAAGCATATTTTAAAAGCGGCAATGAAGCTGCAGCGCGTACAGATCTTAAATTGCTGAAGGCAAACCGCTATTCACCCTATGATCCTGCTGCTGATGATTTACTCACCGGCCAGGCATTGCTGGATGAAATTTACCTGCAACGCAGGCTTGAACTTGCTTTTGAAGGGGACCGTTTCTGGGATCTGAAGAGAAGAAACCTCGGCGTTACCCGCGATGGAACCAAGGGTGATAAAGCAGATGGTACTGGTGTAAAATATGTGTTTACGTCATTACCTGCCGGCGACTATCGCTTTCAGTTACCTTTTCCTTCTACAGAAATCAACTTTAATAAAAACCTGACGCAGAATCCTGGTGCTTATTAATAGCCTTGAAATAACGGCACCCGTTTTTCTGATTGAATAGAACAAACAACAAATGAGTCAATAGCAAAAGAGCCCCAACACGGGGCTCTTTTAGTTTCTATACCAGTTGTAAGAGAAATATCAGTAAGAATAGAAGAGGACAAAGAAGAACTAAGGACATACGCCAAAGCGTATTAACGCAATGTCTTCTACCTGCTGTAGAGTATAAAAGCTTATTGCAGTACTTCAGTAAGCTTGTCCTCCAGCGCCGCACCGCGGAGACCTTCTGCAATGATCTTTCCGTTGGGGTCTACCAGAATGTTAAAAGGAATGCTTTCAATTTTGAAGCTGTCTACCGCGCTGCTGTTCCAGTAACGGAGATCGCTTACATGCTGCCAGGTGAGCTGATCATCATGAATGGCTTTGATCCATTTATCTTTTTCTCCTTCGCGGTCTAAGGAGACGCCGAGAATAGTAAAATTTTTATCCTTAAATTTTTTCCAGGCGTTTACTACGTTGGGGTTTTCTGCACGGCAGGGGCCGCACCAGCTCGCCCAAAAATCAACCAGCAGGTATTTGCCCCGGAACGATGATATCGGTATTACCTTTCCTTCTACAGAGGGCAGGGCCAGGTCTGGTACCATCTTGCCCGTCCAGATATTTGCCGCCTGCCGGCGGGAATTCATCTGCGCCTGCTGCATATCATAGGTTGTTTTCAGTTTTGCCAGTGAACGATGTTCGGGGAATCTTTTCACTACGGTATTGAGCAGCTTTCCAAACTCATCACTCTGGAAGGAGCGGGAACCCATGCCCAGGGCAAAGATGCTTTCTGCAGGACTGTCTGCTTTGTCTATAAAATCCGCTACATATTCATTCAAAGAAGTGATGGCCTTGTTTTTACGGTAGGTAGCAGCAATCAGCAGGCTGTCTGAACCGCCAAATTGTTTCAGGCTGTCGATCTCCGCAAATACATGATTGATGGCCGAAGCCTTTTCATCATATTTATTGATGAAACTTTTAAGGTGATCGCTGGCTTCTGAACCAGACACTGTGTAATAGTTATCCTGTTTGCTGAGGTCCAGCGCAATATTGATCTTTGTTACGTCATTAATGAGTAAAACCACCGGGCCCTTTTGTACCACCAATTGGTAAATGCCTTCTTCCTTACCATTGCCGTGCAGCTCAATCTTTCCTTCCTTGCCTTTCAATAGCACTGAATCGAGAATAATGGGCTGTGCATCGCCACCAGAAGGAATTTCTTCCAGCAGAATATAAGTAGGGCCAACAACCGCTGTGGTATCACCTGAACTGTCTCCGTAATGCTGAGATATCATTTTGTCTGCGTTGCTATAGCTTACGCTTACCACAAAACCACCCTTTACCAGCTGTA
>DATJGC010000428.1:0-5872 GCA_035495345.1 Chitinophagaceae bacterium
CGGGCGAGGCCTTGATATTTTTGCGGCGGAGCATTTGCGTCAGCAACAAATTGATTTCACCCACATTGCCCTTTTTTGTTTTGTATACATCCTGCAGGGTAGTCTTGATGTATTTGCTATGGTGATTGGTGCAGGTGAAATTATTTGTGATATAATAGTAAACGCTTTTGGCCTGCGCCAGCTGCCCTGCTTCATTACCAATAATACTTTCAATGGGATTATCCAGCCACCAGCCATTTTGATCATCGCTCATAAACGCAGCAAATTGCTGTTCATGCAATAACTCTTCGTTCAACTTGCGCCATGAATTTCTTACATCGTGATAGCTTTCCCCGTCGTAAGTCTGCGCCAGCTGAAAACCTATTTTGTCAAGGTAATTCTCCGCCGTAAACAAATAATTTTCTACGGAGAATGCAGGCACATCTTTCATCACCCAGCGGTGTTTTACCGTCATAGCGCTCACCGATAATGATTCTTCATTACTGGTTAGACCAATATCATGCTGTCTTCTTACGGCATAATTTTCATGTCCTTCGCTTCCTTTGTCGATAAAGAAAGAATGTACGCCCGTCTTGGTAAATACATAATTCAGCAGGCTGGGTATAACCACTTCATACTCGCTCCAGAGGCAGGGATAGTTCCTGTTCTGAAATTCCCATTCTGGTATATTGAAGGTAAAATCTGAAGTAATGGTATAAGTATACTCAATGATGGAATTTTCTTTTACAGCCGGCAGGGTAAACTTTTGTTCAAGATAATTCTTATCGATTTGCTCACTGAACAGATCGCTTTTTTCCATTTTAGTGACCACCACTGCACCGTTTTCGAGGTTATAGGTGGTGGCTGAGAGCCCGTCCATTTTTTCTTTATCGTCACCATCTTTGTACAGCCTGACTTTAACCGTGGCCAGGTCAAATGCTTTTTTGCTGCTGACCAGTATCCTCGTTTTTCTTTTGAATACATAACTCAGCCAACCCTTTGTATTGCCCTTAAAGGTGGTGATGCCATAATCTGCCAATATCACTGCGTTGGTATTACTGTCGATGGCCGCTGAGGCGGGTAATACAAAATCTGCCGGCACAACCTTGTCAAATTTCTGACTTTTGTCCTGTCCCTTTGCCTGGGTAAATAGCAAGATGAAAAAAACGCTGCTCAGTGTAAAGAATTTCATGTAAGACGCTTTGGGTGTTGGTATGGTTAAGAGGGTTGATAAATGCGTGCGTTGACAACTGGCAGATGATAGTGCCCGGCAGGAAGATAATGAACGGCGCTCCGCAATACAAGCGGTTCCGGGCGTTAATGCGGTTAAAACGGGTAACGATGCAGGGTTCATCTACGGTTAGTCTAAGCTGTAAAATAATAGTTTTTATTGTAGATTGCCAGAAATCACATTAATTCTGCGTACCACCCAACATACAAACTTTATCAAACAAACAGCAACGCAACTGGGGTTTGATTATTGTGGCGTCGCAAAAGCGCAGCGGTTGGACGAAGATGCCCGCCGACTGGAAGCATGGTTAAACAATAATCAGCATGGTTCGATGAAATATATGGAGAACTACTTTGATATGAGAGTTGACCCGGCGCGACTGGTGCCTGGTGCGCAATCTGTCATTACGCTTTTGTTAAATTATTATCCACCCGTGCAGCAAACGGAAGCCACTGCAAAAATTGCAAAATATGCCTATGGAGAAGACTACCATGAAGTAATACGAGAAAAACTACGTACCCTGCTGGCCCTGCTGCGTGAAGAAATTGGTGATATCAATGGCCGGGGCTTTGTAGACAGTGCGCCCGTGCTGGAAAGAGCCTGGGCAATGCGGAGCGGGCTGGGATGGATTGGAAAAAACGGAAATCTAATCAATCAAAAGCGCGGCTCCTTTTTTTTTATTGCCACGCTGATTACGGATTTGCCGCTGGAGTATGACCACCCTATCGCAAAAGATTACTGTGGCAGCTGTACGCGTTGTATTGATACCTGCCCCACAGAAGCCATTCTACCCAATAAGGTAGTAGACGGTAGTCGCTGCATCTCCTATTTCACCATTGAATTGAAAGACCAACTCATACCCTCAGAAATGAAGGGCCGTTTTGATAACTGGATGTTTGGTTGCGATACCTGCCAGGATGTATGCCCCTGGAACCGCTTTAGCAGGCCCGGTAACGAGCCTGCCTTTGCGCCTTTACAGGAAATTCTGCAGTTTTCGCTGGCCGATTGGCAGGGGCTCACTGAAAAGGCTTTTAAAGAAATTTTCCGGCATTCGCCACTTAAACGGGCCAAATACGCTGGCATTCAAAGAAACCTCTCTTTCTTGTCTACAACCTGATCCTTCACTAAACTTTGCTAAAAGATGAGTCCGGCCTTAATGCTGATGCGGCCCAGTGAATATCTGTCTACCACGCTGCCCGCTGGCCCATCATAACTGAAAGGTGTAAAATCCTGCCTGCTATAGCTTACCCGTTTGTAAGAGTAGCCCGCGCTTATAAAGAAGGATGCACTTTTACCGCTGCCCAGGGCATAACCAAGACCAGCATCTGAGTAAAAGCCTTTGTGCAATGCTCCGTCGGCAATAAAAAAGGTGGTGGATTTCTCCGTATCGGTAAGCCAGTTAAACTGCAAGCCTGCATCGCCGTAGGCAAAAAAACGGTTGTTGTGATGGTTAAAATATTTTCTCAGCGAGGCAAAAACGGGTACGGTTCTAAAACGGTAGTAATCTACCCCGGCACCAAGACCCGCAAACCATCCCTTGTACAGCACACCATTAATGCTTTGTACCTGCACCGCGCCGCCTGCCTGCCCCTGTAAGAGCCCAATGGCATTGATAGAATGAAAAGCGGGTGATGGATGTTGCGCAGGCGTTTGCGCGTGCAGGGAGGTGTAACAACAAACCATGTATAATGAAAGGACAAGGATATATTTCATAACGGTAATGCTTAAGCTAAAAATTTGACAGCGGCCCTTATTTCAGCAATTTGCTTAACAGGGTTGGTTTAGCCGGATCCTGGTAACTATACTGGTACAGACCGTCTTTGGTTACCATGTACAGGATATTGTTATACGCGATGGCATCGTAACTATCGCTCAGCTTTGTGTGGCTTAGCAGTTGGGCGTTGCCCGGGTCTTTTACATCATAGATCTTAAGCCCGTCGTCGCAAATAAACAGCAGGTTGCCGTCTTTAGAAAGGCCCTGCGGTCTTGTAAGCGGATAGGTATTTACCAGCACCGGCGTGCTGCCCATGGAGAGATTGTACACCTCCAGCTGGTTTATTTTTACATTACAACCATCTGCATCATGCAGGGTTACATAGGCATAGTTGCCGTCTACAATTACCGGGTCACGACTGCACCAGTGGCCATTAAAACTTGCCTGCACGGGGTTCTGCGGGTCTTGTAATGAATATACGCGCATACTGCTGCCGGCGCCTATAAAGAGCTTATTGTTGTATGGAAAAATGGTTTCAATATCCCAACCAATGGATTGTCTTTTTACAAAACGCGGCATGGGGGCATTGCTGATATCAACAATGTTAAGGTCAGCGGTGGTAACCGCATAGAGGTAATTATCCACAGCTGCAAAACGCGCCATGGAGCCCGCCACACCAGAAGATTTAACCACGGCAGGCACGCTGCTTTGTGCGGCATAAATATCCATGTACTGGCAGTTGGGGCAGGGTAAGCGACTGAGATCCGCTGCACAGTCTATGCTGGTGTCTCTGGTAGTCCAGCCCGTGATAACCTCGGTAGAATCCATACCGCCGCCGGGCCGCATATAGACAGCACGCTGCGGAAAAATATCGGGCAGAAATTTTGATACCGAAATATTTTTTGGATTGGAAATATCTGCGGCTACCAGGTCAGAATATAAATCTGCATACAGCGTATTGTTACGCACATACATGTCTATATTACCAGGTATTTTTATAAAGGAAGTTTTTACGGGGTGGGTAGGCTGGCTGTTATCAATAACATGTATCCCTTTGTTTACTTCATTCAAAAAGATCCACTGCCCGTTGATATACAGTTTGCCGGTGTTTGCAACGGGTGCAACTGCACTGCTTTTAACCTGCTGGCGAAGGGTACTGATATTTTCATATACGGGAGTATAGATCCTGTACGTTCTTCTGCAATTGTCTTTGATACAGGAAGAGAAGAAAAGCACAAGCGCCAGGCAGAGTGCAGGCTGCCATGTGGTGAGTATATTCTTTTTCATACTAACAGCTTTTATTGTCTGACAAGCGGCTGAAATAAGCCGTTGCACCGTCTCTATTATTTTGAAAATAAAACAGCGGCCCTGAAACCGGCAAACAACGGATGCCTATTGCCGTATACATTGCTGTTAAACATATTGCTGAACCCGTAGTTGAACTGGGGGCCCAGCTCAATATGGGTACTGCGTTTCAACAGCCGGTAATAGATACCCGCGGTAAACCCAAATTGGGTTTT
This sequence comes from Chitinophagaceae bacterium, assembly GCA_035495345.1. GTDB lineage: Bacteria > Bacteroidota > Bacteroidia > Chitinophagales > Chitinophagaceae > JACMLD01. The sequence continues at coordinate 4,445 of DATJGC010000428.1, forward strand.
GTTGATGGCGTCGTCTGCAGAAGTATACCGTTTAGCGGCCGCATCATACACAAGCGTAGTGTTGCCGGTGAGTACCGTTAATGTAAGACCGGTATTTACATTCCACCTGCCACGCCTGCCCAACGCCTGCTGTACCGTAAGCGGCCACTCAAGAAAATGCAGCTTGTTGGTATAATTATAATTGGTGCCCGCGGTAAAAAGGGCGCTGCCACCGAGTGCAGAATCCGGCTGCTTGTTCACCTGCATGTGCGTACTGGAAAAACGGTAATTCATGCCCAGCGACAAGCGCAGCCTGGCCGACAAAGGCCTATTGATAAATACTCCCACCGCATACCCAAAGCCTCTTGTTACGGGCGAAGCAGCTACGGAAGCAGCGTTGTTGCTACCGGTGCCGGGTGGGCTGGCGGCATTCTGGTAACTGCTGGCCACATCATAAGAAGGCATGCTTTTAAAAGCGCCTGTTAATCCCTGTGAAATATTAGAAACCCCTCCCTGCACGGCTATGCCCCAGGAGAATTTTTTCTTCCTGGCCAGGCTGGCGGTATGGGTGGCTGACGCCAGGCTATCCGGTGTGTGATTAATAGCAATACGCTGTTCAATAATGACAGAATCATTGAAAAGGTCCGCTGTATGAATGCCGCTTAGGTTTTTTTGTAGGGTGGGCGCGCCTGAAAACGGAATGAGCAAACGGGAAGCAGGCAGTGTTGAGACTGTGCTCACCGTAGGCTCAGCGTTTGCTATGCCTGCAGATGGGGTGGAGAAATCGTCTACGGCATTGCCGTTATCCTTATGGTGTTGATTTTCTTTGTTCGCCCGTGTATAACGTTGATGTATACCTGCTTTTGTAGCAGGGATAATGTCGGGTGCTGCCACTGCTTCTGTGTTACGGGTATTATCGATGGTGTTTTTACCTGTTGCTTCGTTGGCTGTTGTACCGGTAACAGGCGCGGTCTTCTTCCGTTTTATGTTGCTTGCTGCCGGGGCAACGTTTGTATTGCTTGCTGTAGGTTGTGAGGCCTTTAAGCTTTCGGTGGGCTCCACCAGCTGTTGGTTGCCTTCTTTTGCTGCGGTGCTGGTGGGCGAAGCAGTCTCAGAAGAAGTTTTTGTGGTTTTAGTGGCAGCACGGTCAGTGGCCGCCTCGTCTGGTGCAGGATTGCCCTTTGTGGCAGGCGATAATTTGTCATCGTTAGCAGGCAAGTGCTGAATGGCCATTTCCGTGGCCGGTTGATGGTCTGCGGGCAGGGTGTTATACCACCATGCCGCGCCACCGCTGAGGGCGGCCAGCAGAAAGATCCAGAAAATGATTCTTCTTTTTCTGCGCGGTGCAATCTGCCGTTCCACCCCCTGCCATACAGCGGCAGACGGAGCGAACTGTAGTTCGTCCATTTTCTGCTGTACCTGCTTTTCAAATTCATTTACCGGCATAAC
>DATJGC010000429.1:0-4882 GCA_035495345.1 Chitinophagaceae bacterium
CCTCAGGGGCATCCGCTACGTGAGTGATTTTGAGTACGAGAAAACCATTGCCGACGCCAACCGCGCCATGGACAAAGACATTGAAACCATCTTTCTCACCGGCGAGCCAAAATATACATCGGTGGCTTCTACCATTGTGCGCGATATACTCCGCAACTACGGAGATGCTTCACCCTTTATCCCTGATGTAGTCATTGCTTCACTTCGTCAACACAGTTAACAACGTTCTTGTATGGCCATCTGGTTTAAAAAAGATTTATCTGTAGCAGATCTTATTCCGCTCGGTCGCAATACCATGGCAGAACACCTGGGCATGGAATGGGTGGCCGTAGGGCCCGATTCTCTTTCTGCCCGCATGCCCGTAGACCACCGCACAAAACAACCGTACGGGCTTCTTCATGGCGGTGCTTCGGTAGCCCTGGCGGAAACCCTGGGCAGTGTGGCGGCCGCCATGGTGGTAGACAATACAAAATACTATTGTGTTGGACTAGACATCAATGCCAACCATGTCCGCAGCGCCCGCGATGGGTTTGTAACCGGCATCACCACCGCCCTGCATATTGGCGCCAGTACCCAGGTCTGGGAAATTAAAATCAATGATGAACGCGGTAAGCTGGTATGCATTGCCAGGCTAACCGTAGCAGTGCTTAAACAGGTGGGGCACTAAGAGAGGAAAGAGAAAAGGAGATTCTGCTAAGAGGGCAAAGAGAAAAGGAGCTATTGCTTCGAATAATTTTCGCACAGGGCTAACGGAGCTAACAGAGGGCTAAGAGAGGAAGAGAAAACGAGCCTTTGATTGGTTTAATTTTCGTGCAGAGATAGCAGAGCTAACAGAGTACTGCGGCCGCTGCTTCGCCGCCTCGCCGCGTGAAACAAACAAAGCAAAAGACTTTTGAATTTTTACTTTTGACTTTTGAATTGATGTCAAAGCAAAAGACTTTTACTTTTAAAAAAAGCCTCCATCACATCCTGGATAGACGGGAAACTGTTCTTCATCAATTCTGGTATACTATCTTTCGCCACCCATTTTGCTTCGGCAATATCTTCGGTGGCCTGTGGTACCAGTTGCTCTGCGCCGTTGGTGCTCATGGTATACCAGTAGCTTTCTTTTAAAATGAATTTGCCGTTTTCATGATAGGTGTGGTAGGTTGTCAGCAGGTGCCGGTGCAGTGTTAATTGCTGCAGGCCGGTTTCTTCTTCCACTTCGCGCAGGGCGCACTGTTCAAGTGTCTCGCCCGGATCCAGCTTGCCCTTGGGCAGATCCCATTTGCCCCTCCTGAAGATCATCAGCAATTCGTTGTCTGCATTGCTCACCACGCCTCCGCCAGCCTGTACAATGGTGAAACGTTTCCAGAAGGCTTTCTGCAATTCCTCCAGGTTATTGTGCAGAAAGATGCCGGCATGTACCTTGCTTAAGGCCATTTCATGCAGGATGGTTTTAATGGAATGCGTAGAGAATTCGTCTATAAAAATAGCATCATCATGGTGGCGGTAGGGTTCTATTGCGGCGTCAATGGCATCGCACAAAAAAAGAGGTTTGTCGTTAAAATAGATCTTCAAAAACATGCAGCAATAGGTTTAAAGTTGATGCCGGCAAATGGGCTGAACGCTTTTCTTTATCTTCGTTGCATGACCAATGAACGGGCCGTTGCCGAAAAGCTGCTACAAATTAATGCTATTAAATTCAATCCCGCTGAACCCTTTACCTGGGCCAGCGGCTGGAAAAGTCCCATTTACTGCGATAACCGCAAGGTATTGTCGTTTCCCTATGTAAGAGAGTTTATCAAGTCTGAGATGAGCAACCTCATCTTTGCCGAGTTTCCCAATACTGCCTTGCTGGCCGGTGTGGCCACGGCAGGTATTGCCTGGGGCGCGTTGAGTGCCGACCAGCTGAAACTGCCCTTTATTTATGTTCGGCCAAAGCCAAAAGAGCATGGGCTGGGCAACCAGATAGAGGGCGATTACCAACAGGGGCAGCAGGTGCTGGTGATAGAAGACCTGATATCTACCGGCAAGAGCAGCCTGCAGGTGGTGGAAGTGCTGAGGAAGGCCGGGCTGGAAGTTATTGGCATGGTGGGCATCTTTAGTTATGGTTTTGATGTGGCAACAAAGGCATTTGCCGCGGCGGGTGTTCCGTTCAGAACGCTTACCAACTACCAGACCCTGCTCAATATGGCGGTGGAAAAAGGCACGGTGACGGCTGAGCAGCAGGCCATTTTGTTAAATTGGCAAGCGGATCCTTCCAATTGGAAAGGACTTTAGCTATTTTTGAAGCAAATATTTGATACCATGAAAAAAATGATGCTTCTTATGACCTTCCTGGCGGGCATGTTCACGATGGCCAACGCTCAGGCAAAATCTTCGCAAACGGTAACCATTAAAACGCCCACCGTACAGTGCGAAAGCTGCAAGCAAAGAATTGAAAATACGCTCGCCCGCGAAGAAGGGGTGTTTAAAGCCGTGGTGAATTACAAAAACAAAACCACTAAAGTGTCTTTCTATACAGACCGCACCAATATTGAAAATGTGAAAACAGCCATTGCCAATGCCGGTTATGATGCAGACGATGTAAGCGCCAACCCCGAGGCCTACAAAAAGCTGCCGATGTGCTGCAAAAAGCCTGAAGACGGTGGCGGTATGAAAAAACAATAACCAGCTTTTACAAAAATATTCTCCATAAAAAAACGCCCCAGCGGCGTTTTTTTTATGTCTTTATTTCAACCAGGTGAAGGTAAAAAACGGAATGTAGGAAGGGGCCGGGGCCAATTTTTACAGATGAATATCCAACTTCTGGAGCCCCTCATATTTGATGGGCATATTAAAAAACAGGGCGCCCTTGCCCATTTTTGCAAAACCATCCAGCCTGATAGTAATCTCATTCGACAGTAGAATATCCAGGGCATTGGCATAGACCTGTTTCATATCCACCTTCATGGAAACCGGTATCAAAAAGCTATCGCGCGCCGGAATAATGGTCATCGTATCCAGCACTGTCTTGCCCAATAATTTATTATTCAGGTACACATCGGTTTCTCCATACTTCAGCTTCAGCGAAAAATTATTGGGATTGTAATATTTAAGGTCTGCCGAAATGGCCGACTCTCCAACCCCCAAATTGTTGACACGAAAGTTTTCAATACTCCGGTATTCCGGGGCTACCGGCTTATTACACGAGGCTACGGTCAATAGCAGGGCCAGGAGGGCCAACCATGTAAAATGCAAATTCTTCATCCTGCTATTTACTCAAAATTCCGCTACAAAAATCAAGCTTGCAAAAAGCCGTCAAAAATCCGCTAAAAAGTACTACTAAAATTTATAGCATTTCTGGCAATCGCCCTTGTAAAATGCCAATAATTTTTGGCCAATAATTTTGGGTAACAAAAAAGGTTTTAAATAACTATAATTAAGCTGAATAAAAATTTAATATAGTATTTTAAATCAGTACTATAAGCCTTGGTTTTGACATTTTTTACAAAAAATTGGATATTCGTTATCCACATGATGTCTTAAAATAAAAGATTTTTATTATAAGCTAATAATCAATTGATAATAAATTTTACATTGATTTTAAAATATTTTAAATAACACATATCAGAAATCGTTAACTTGTTGATGGTTAAAGTTTGCCCAATTGCCCCCAATAAAGACATTGCTCATACCCTTCCATCCCGCACGCTCTATTTGGCGAGGGCTCAAGACAATTGCGAGCTTCGTTAATAAGTGCGATTTGGGATCAGACTGCCGGCAATAGAACGTCTCTTGGCCAGGAAATTTGAAATAGCCTTAGAGGACCGTCCGGGATGGTTGAATGACAGATTGGCGGAAATTAAAGCGCTGGTTCATTGGTCCGTTACAATTGGCTCTTCGCCCAATTGAACCTGCATTCAGCATTTAAGTAGCCTTGCTACTTGTAAAACCAGTTTTAATTGAACATCTTTGTAAGACCCTCTTCATCGGCTGCATTGATAGCTTACCTCCAATTTCCTGCAAAGACCTGGCACAAATAATATGTACGCAGACAGATGGCGTACACGCAACATTTATCATTTTAACCGAAACCATTGCTTAGTTCCGTCCGGATAACTTTAAGGAAAATAGCCTGCCTCTCAGGGCTGTTGCTGTTTTGTGGGTTGCTGCTGCAGGGGCAGGATTTTAGCAACAAGGGAAAGGAGTTCTGGCTGGGCTATGGCAACCACCAGGAAATGTACAATACCAACCGCCAGGGTATGACGGTCTACATCACTTCTGACGTAAATACCAGCGCCACCGTTTCCATTGCAGGCATCAACTTTAACAGCACCGTGCAGGTAACAGCCTTCCAGATTACCGCCGTAGATATTCCCAATTCAGCCATCCTGAACAGCGAGGGAAAGTCGAACCTCGGCATTCATGTAACCGCGGAGAAACCCGTAGTGGTTTACGCCCATATTTTTTATGCTTCGGTTTCTGGTGCCACGCTCTGCCTGCCGGTAGCTACCCTTGGCCGTGAATATTATTCGGTCAATTTTACCCAGCTGGCCCAGCCGGGGGTTAGCGCCACCTCGTACTCTTATTTTTTTGTAACCGCCACAGAAGACAATACCAGCGTAGAAATTACCCCCGCCGCCAGCACCCAGATGGGCCGGCCCGCGGGCGTACCTTTTACCACCGTTCTTAATAAGGGGGAAGTATACCAGGTACTGGCAGCCACAGACCTCACGGGTTCGGTTATCAAATCCGTTAACACCGGCGCAGGCTGTAAACGCATTGCGGTTTTTTGCGGCAGCGGCAGACTGGGTATTGGCTGCGGCAATTCCAACGCTGCGGTCACTTCATCAGACAACCTTTTTCAGCAGATGTACCCGCTGTCTACCTGGGGCCGCAAATACATTACCACACCCAG
>DATJGC010000430.1:0-15755 GCA_035495345.1 Chitinophagaceae bacterium
CAAAGAACCTATTGCAGGAAGATTACAGCATGTTCCGCGATATACTGGAAGATGCACACCCCTCACTTTACTGGTACACGCCAAAAGATTCACTGAATTATTATTTTAACCAGGGCTACCAGCAAATTGCTGATTCTATGACGGAGCCGCAGTTCAGGAAACTCCTCAGCTTTGTGATTGCCAAGATTGATTGCGGCCATACCTCTGTCCGTTATTCAAAACAATATGCGCATTATATTGATTCGGCCAGGTTACCGCAATTTCCGCTGGGAATAAAATTCTGGGATGATTCTGCCGTGGTGTATATGAATATTAACCGCAATGATTCTGTACTTACACGCGGCACCGTGCTCACTTCCATTGATGGGGTTCCGCTTACCCGCATCCGCGATTCGCTGTTTCAGTACATGGTAACGGATGGTTACAGCATCAGCCATAAATACCAAACGCTGAGCAATCTCGGCACTTTTGGCGGACTATATCAATCTGTCTACGGTGCAAAAGATCAGTTTACCATTGGCTATATTGACCCGCTGGGCAGGGAACAGCAACAATTGGTGCCCTTGTATGATATCCGCAAAGACAGTGCTTACCGGCGCTACCTGCGCTCACTAACCCCGCTGACCAAAAAGGAACGCAAAAGGAACGGGCTGTTCAATACACGCAATATCCAGGTAGACACCGTGGGCAGTACCGCGGTAATGATCGTCACCAGCTTTAGTGATGGCAACCGCCTAAAATCTTTCTTCAGGCAGAGCTTTCGCTTACTGAAAGAAAAACAGGTAAACAACCTGGTGATAGATTTGCGGAATAATGGCGGTGGCAACGTGGCCCTGTCTACCAAGCTTACCAAATACCTCAGTGATCATAAGTTTAAACTGGCAGATTCATTGTATGCCACGCGACGGCTCAGCAGCTACGAACGGCATATCAAAAACAGCATCGGCGCTTTGTTTTTTATGACCTTTGTCACCCCCAAGAAAGCGGATGGCCTTTACCATTTCGGCTATTTTGAAAGGCATTTTTTCAGGCCACGCAAAAGATTTCACTATAACGGCAATATTTATATTCTTACAGGCGGCAATTCCTTTTCTGCCAGCACCCTATTCGTAAATGCATTAAAAGGCCAGCAAAATGTAAAGGTGGTGGGCGAAGAAACAGGCGGCGGTGCCTATGGCAACACGGCCTGGTTCATTCCTGATGCCACGCTGCCCAATACCCGTGTGCGTTTCAGGCTGCCGCGTTTCAGAATGGTGATGAATAGAAGCTACGTAAAAAATGGCAGGGGCATTATGCCTGATATTGAAGTAAAGCCTTCTACGGATGCCATTCGCAAGGGGTACGATGTAAAACTGGAATATGTTAAAAAACTGATAGACGCAAAAAAGGCGGGTTTCTAAGCAATGTTTTTCGGATAACCTTGTCCGTTAGTGCGTATACACGTTTACAACGTTAAACGCTTCATCAAACTCCACCAGATCTGCAGCATGTCCTTTTTCTATTCTTCCCCATTTGCTATCCTGCTTCATTAATTGCGCAGGGTACAGGGAGGCCATACGCAGGGCTTCACCCATTTCAATACCAGCATGTGATACCAGATTTTTAACGGCCTTCATCATGGTAAGCGCAGAACCTGAAAGGGTACCATTGGGCAATACATACCGGTCTTTTTGAAACACATGGGGGTAGTCGCCCTCTGTGGTAGCAGTGACTGCATCGGTAATTACAAACAGCCGCTGTTGCATAATTTTTTTGCTGATGCGCAGCGCGGCAAAATCTACGTGAATGCCATCTGGTACAATGCTGCTCATTACCTCCGGGTGATTAAAGATAGCTCCCACCAGCCCGGGGGCGCGGTGTTGCAGCGGGCTCATTGCATTGAAAAGATGCGTTGCCGCGGGAATACCTCGTTCAAAAGCGGCGTAACCTTCTTCATAACTGGCATTGCTATGGCCCGCAGATACCATGATGCCGCTTTCCAATAGCAGTGTTATTACCTCATCACTGCATTGTTCAGGCGCAATGGTCATAATCTTTATTACATCTTTGCCATACTGCAGCAGTTCTGATACTTCCTGCACCGTGGGTTTTTTTATATACTGTTCAAGGTGAGCGCCTTTTTTTAAAGGATTCAGGTAAGGGCCTTCCAGGTGCAGGCCGGGTATTCCCTTTCCTCCTTTGGCCCAATACGCGCGTACGGCGTCAATACCCCGATAGAAAACCTCCATTGAATTGGTGGCAAGGGTAATATAGCATTGTGCGGTGCCGCCTGCCAGGCAATGTTCATAGGTAGATTGAAGAGAAGCGGCAGACAAATCATGAGAGAACAGAGAGCCGTTGCCGCCGTATATCTGTATATCAATAAATGCAGGTGCCAGTATATGCTGCTGCAGGTCTATCACTTCAGCGCCGGCGGGTATGGATTCCGGTGCTACCAGCCCGGTAATCATGCCATCTTCTGTAAGCACTGTAAAATGCGTAAGAAAACTGGTGCCGGTAAAAACGCGTGCGTTGCTATATGCTTTCATAATTATTGTTCGTAAAGTTCTAAAGGCAGACCGTCTGGGTCTGCAAAAAAGGTAAATCGTTTGCCGGTTAGTTCATCTACCCGTATGGGTTCTGTAAACACCCCTTTCTCCTGCAAGATACTAACGGCCATGCTTAGGTCATTTACTTCAAATGCCAGGTGGCGCAGTCCGCAGGCTTCCGGCCGCGACGGCCTTGCCGGCGGGTCTGGAAAAGAAAATAATTCAATCTGGTAGCGTTCGTTCACCTGCAAGTCAAGCTTATATGATTTGCGCTCCGCGCGATAGGTTTCCTTTACCACAGCCAGGCCGAGCACTTCCGTATAGAATGTTTTGGACGCCGCGTAATTACTGCAGATAATGGCGATATGATGAATGCTGTTAAGCTGCAGGGAGGCTGTTACTGGCATAGGCATAATTGATAAATTGCGCGTGAACAGTGAGCGCTAAGGTATAATGGTGAAATTGTCTGCGTCTTTCCAAAATGGAAATTTATTGCGGACGTTCATCAATGCTTCTTTTTGCAATACAAATGTCTGAATGGTTTCTTCTTCCGCTTTGCTGAAAAGCACTTCGCCCAGTGCGTCTACCAGCATGCTGTCTCCGCTATAGTGAATACCATTGCCATCATCTCCTGTGCGGTTTACACCCAGTACATAACACTGGTTTTCGATGGCCCTTGCCTGCAAAAGCGTTTTCCAGGCATGATTGCGTCTTTGCGGCCAGTTGGCCACGTTGATCAGCAGATCATATTCCGGTCCTTTTTGCTGGCCATCTTCTTCCGGGTGTGGCAACCTTGATTGTCTTGCCCAAACCGGAAACCGAAGGTCATAGCAAATCTGCAATTGTATCTTCCAACCCTTTACAGAAGCTATTAACCGTTTGCTGCCCGCCGTGTAATAATTGTCTTCTCCTGCAAAAGCAAACCGGTGCCGTTTATCGTAGGTTCCTATTTGCCCGTTGGGTAATACCCACAACAGCCGGTTATAATAATCTGCTCCCTCGCGTATAATAATGCTGCCGGTAAGAATAATTTTTTGTGTTGCGGAGATGCGTTGCATCCATTCTACGGTTGGTCCGTCCATGGTTTCCGCCAGCGCCGCTGCCTCCATGGTAAAACCGGTGCTGAACATTTCAGGCAATACCACTATTTCTGTTTTATTGCTGATGGATTGAATCTTCTGTTCAAACATGGCAAGGTTGGCGGCCTTGTCTTGCCAGTGCAATTGACTTTGTACCAGTGTAATAGAAAGTGATGACATGGTATGCGGCTGAATCGTAAAGATATGCATTGCCCACCGTTGAGCGGCCGGTAAAGATGGCAGTGTTGTTGAAAAGTATTGCAGGCAGGGCCTACCCGGCTGGCTTGATTTTGGTAATTTGAGCTATCGGCAGCTTGGCCGATAACCCTCTTAGTTATAGAATTATATTAAATGAATCATCAGCAAGGAAAGTGGTTACAATACCTGCAGGCAACATTTGTATGCTGGCTTCTTTCTTCCTGCAGCTATTCTTCAAAAACGCAGCACCGGCTCTATACTGCAGTGGCCAATGAGCAGCTGGATGCTATTATTGTGCCCGGCATCCCTTTTGAAAATGGTGTCTGGGGCCGCCTAATGCAGGGGCGGGTCTACTGGGCAAAATACCTCTATGATAAAGGCATCGCAAAAAATATCATTTTCTCAGGCTCTGCGGTGTATACGCCGTATTATGAAGGAAAAATAATGGCCATGTATGCCATTGCGCTGGGTGTACCGGCCGCCCATGTGTTTACGGAAGACCTTGCAGAGCATAGCACAGAAAATATTTTCTATTCTTACCAGCTGGCAAAGAAGCTGGGCTTTCAGCGGATCGGTGTGGCTTCTGACCCTTTTCAGACAAGGCTGTTGCGCAAGTATGCGCATAAAAAGGTTGACCCTTCAATTAAAATGATTCCTTTTGTTACAGATACGCTTCGGTTGCTTGAGCCTACCATGACTAACCCGCCCATCAATTACCAGCAGGCCTTTAAGAAAGACTTTGTCTCTATAAAAAAACGGGAGGGTTTGCTAAAAAGATGGCGGGGCACCAGGGGCAAAAATGTAGACAGGTCGGCTTACAAATAAAACAAACCAGCGCTATTCCTGGCGGCATTATTGTTCAAACCCGGGCTGCACTTCTTCCCAAAATTCATCCAGCGCCATCATGCGCGCTTTAAAAAATGAAATGATGGCGGGCCAGTCTGCCTGTTTGTATACATGTACAGCGGCAAGATGGGTTTCAATGCGAGACATGATTTGTGCCTGTGCATTGCGGCCATCGGGCTGCCAATCCCATACTTCCTGCGTTTTGGCTTCAAGGATGTTCCTGCAGGCGAGCAACTGCTGAAAGAGTGCTGCGCGTCTTCGCTCATCGGTAGCCGTTATAACAATGCCGATATGCGCACCCGCTGCGTCCAGTTCCATTTTAAACTGAAGGTCTTTTACGCCTGTTTTGTAGTTTATCCAATTCACTTTTCCCCCGCCGGCAGCAGGAACGGGTGCCATGTATTGTCCAAAGCGCGTCCAGAATTGTTGTGTAAGCGCTGCTGTTTCCTGCCGGCTGAACATGTTTGTAGGTAAATATTTTGCGGGCTTATTTTCCGCGTGGTTGTAGAATGGCCAGCTGCTGCCTGATGAGCTCTTGCTCATAACCCTTTTGCATCAGGTAATCCTGCAGCTTTTTCATTTTTGTAAACTGGTTGCTTTCTGTGGTCAGGGTTTCCCATTTTTCTTTTGCCAGTTTTGCCAGTGTATTGCTGTATGCTTCCTCATCAATTTCTTTCATTCCTTTTTTGATACAATAATCGCTTACCTGGCGTTGTTTTAGCTCGTACTTAATTTTTACCCGGCCCCAGTGTTTCATCCTGAATTTTCCGCCGGCAAACTGCTGTGCAAACCGTTCCTCGTTCAGGTAATTCTCCTCTATCAACTGGGCCAGGCAGGCTTCCACTTCCTGCTTATACAGGCCAAGGGCGTACAATTTCTCCTTCACCTCGCTATGGCAGCGCTCCTGGTAAGCACAGTAATGCTTTGCTTTTTGCAATGCCTGCTCCCTGCCCGGGTGTTTTTTAAAAACCATTGGCAAAGGTAACGACTGTCAATAATAAGCATCCAAGGTGCATACTACTATGGGTCTCAGCATAGTGAAACCCCGCTACCAAAGCCTTGCTACAACTAAACACCGGTTAAAATGTTAAAGGCCTGCCGGCCCCGGTTAAGGGCCAAACATTTACTCTTCTCGTAAATCCGGGCCGGTGCAAAGAAGTATTTTTGCGGTCCCGCAAACAAGGGCATTTCAATTGGCAGCTAAAGGCATTAATATAGCGTTGGTAGGTAATCCGAATAGTGGCAAGAGCTCGCTGTTTAATGCATTGACCGGGCTCAACCAGAAGGTGGGTAATTTTCCAGGTGTTACGGTTGATAAGAAGACGGGTAATTCAGTGCTGGCGCCCGGCATCAATGCCAATATCATTGACCTGCCCGGCACCTACAGCCTGTACCCCAAAAGGGGCGATGAATGGGTTACCTATAAAGTATTGCTCAAGCAGGACCCCGAAGTGCAGCCAGACCTGGTGCTTTTGCTGGTAGATGCCAGCAACCTTAAACGCAACCTGCTGTTTTGTTCACAGATCATCGACCTCAAATTTCCGGTGGTAATTGCGCTTACCATGATGGACCTTGCCAAAAGAAAAGGCATTGTGATTGACGTGGACGGACTGGAGCGGGAACTGGGTGTGGCCGTGGTAACGGTAAACCCCCGCAAGAACAAGGGCATTCCCCAGTTAAAAAAAGTGATGCTGCAAACCGCGCAGCAGCTCTACCATGTGCCCATTCGTGATTTCATCAATAACAAGGAACTGGCACCCGCCGCCATTGATGCCATAAAGGAAAGTTTTCCGGCAGTGAGTGATTACACGGCTATTCATTACCTCATTAACCATGAGAATTTTTCGCTGAGCAAAGCGCGGCAGGAGGGAATTGAATCCATTGAGCAAGCCAACAAATTTAACCCCACCAAGACGCAGGCAGAAGAGATTATGCAGCGCTATGCACGCATAAAACTCATTATGCAGCAGCATGTGGCAGAACCAGACCCGCTGCAGAAAACGCTTTTTACAGAGAAGCTGGATAATATTCTCCTGCACCGGAAATGGGGTTACCTCATTTTGCTGGCCGTGTTGTTCTTCCTTTTTCAGAGTGTTTTCTGGCTGGCCACCTTCCCCATGGATGGTATACAATGGGTGTTTGCCACGCTGGGCGGCTGGCTCAACAATGTATTGCCGCATGGCTGGCTCACCAATCTTTTTGTAAATGGCATAGTGGCTGGGCTCAGCGGCATCCTGGTCTTTGTGCCGCAGATAATGATATTGTTTGGTTTTATAACCATGCTGGAAGACACCGGGTATATGGCCCGGATCAGCTTTCTAACGGATAAGCTAATGCGTAAAGCCGGCCTTAACGGCAAGAGCGTAATGCCCATGATCAGCGGCTTTGCCTGTGCCGTGCCCGCCATCATGAGTGCGCGTAATATTGAAAATAAAAAAGAACGGCTGCTCACCATTCTCATTACGCCGCTGATGAGCTGCAGTGCGCGGCTGCCGGTGTTTACCATACTGATTGCGCTGGTAATACCACGCAAAACGGTGCTGGGTTTTATTGGCCTGCAGGGCCTGGTAATGATGGGGCTGTACCTGCTGGGTATTGTAATGGCATTGCTGGTATCTTATATAGCCAAGTGGTTTATAAAAATTCAGGAGAAAAGTTTTTTTATACTGGAGCTGCCCGTTTACCGGGCGCCCCGCTGGAAGAACGTGTTAATAACAATGATTAACAAGGCAAAGATTTTTGTGGTGGATGCCGGCCGCGTTATCATGGTCATCAGCCTTATTCTCTGGGCACTGAGCACCTATGGTCCGCCTGCACGAATGGCCGCGGTAAATCAGCAGTATGATACTATGACGGCACAGCATCCTGAACAGGAGAAAGAGTTGAACAACCAGCGGCAATCGGCCTTGCTGCAACAATCTTTTGCCGGTATACTGGGCCGCAGCATAGAACCCGTTATCCGTCCGCTGGGCTACGATTGGAAAATAGGCATTGCGCTGATCACTTCTTTTGCAGCCCGCGAAGTATTTGTGGGCACCATGGCAACCCTGTACAGTGTAGAAGGCGGCAAGGATGCCGATGAAAATACCCTTACACAAAAGATGCAAAATGCCCGGAGGCCCGATGGCAGCGCGGTGTACACGCTGGCTTCAGGGGTATCACTGATGATCTTTTACCTGCTGGCCATGCAATGCATGAGCACACTGGCTGTGGTAAAAAGAGAAACCCGCAGCTGGAAATGGCCGGTAATTCAATTGCTGTACATGACCGGTCTTGCCTACATCATGAGTCTTCTTGCCTATCAGCTCCTCAAATAAATAGCGTACAAAGTTATCCCCTGCCAAGACTAAACGCCCGGGCACCGCGTTATACCCGCATATCCAAAAATGCTGCACCATGAAAAACCTGTACCTGTTTATCCTTGCTGCTTTTGTTGCCCTCTGCGCCAATGCCCAGTCTGAGCAATTCAGCTACCCCGATGCCTTCTACTTTGTAAAAGAAATTAAGACGGCCGGTCTAGCGGAGCGTCCTTTTCATATTGAAATTACGGTAAAGGAAAACCCCGCTGACTCACTGTCCAAACCGCGTATCTATGCGGTGCAGGTGCGTAAAGGAAAGGAAGACATTATTGGTCGCTCAATGCAATATGCTACCGCCACGGGAGGTGAATGGAAGACCTACAGCATTGACGGTATTACTGAAAAGGAAGCTACACGTATCTGGTTCTATGCAGCGGTTAATGGCAACGGCAGTTTCTATTTTGATAAACTGCAATTTTCTATAGCAGACGGCACCGGCACATTGCAGGAGCAGGATGTAAGCAACCAGTCTTTTGAAGACAGGAAGATTCTCAACGGTTATTTTATCAACGCACAGCCTTCTAAAGATCTGCAGGTGGTTTTATCACCCGTTGCTGTTGATGGCAAACAATCTGTACAGGTAATCAGTGCCCACCAGAAACCGGCAGGTGCCAGGGGCGTGGTAAAAAATTAAAGATGATAAGACGTATGGTAGTGCGCCGACCCACTGTTTAGCTGGCCGCTATAATTGTTTGCAAGATGTTTATGCTTAAAAGGGTCCGGCTTACTTTCTATTGTTCGGTTCCTTTCAAAACACCCAGTTCCTCCAACAAGGCTTTTACCTGTGCCTGAATAGTATCGCGCACCTTATTAAAATCTTCCGGCGGCAAATGTTTAGGGTCAGGAATCTGCCATTCTGCAAAACGTGTTGCAGGCATCCACGGACAGGCATCACCGCAGCCCATGGTTACCACCACATCAAAGGGTGCATACGCTTTTACTTCTTGCAGTGATTTACTTTGGTGTACACGCAGATCATAACCCAGCTCGCTCATGGCTGCAATTGCCTTGGGGTTTACAATACCACCGGGTCTGCTACCCGCGCTGTAAGCAGCTACTGCATCACCGCCGAGCATTTTTGCAAATGCCTGCGCCATTTGTGAACGATTGGCATTTTCTATACAAACAAACAGTATTTTAATTTTCTTTTCCATTAGCGCTGAAAGGTAACAAGTTGGTGGATGGATTATGTCAGTCCGTTGATAATGCTTCTTCTTTCCAATAACATTGTATTGCGCCACTGCCCGTTCATGCAGGCAACCCTTTCCCTGTAGCCAATGACACGAAAGCCGTTCTTCAGGTGAATCTGCAGGCTTGCCTTGTTTTCAGGGAAGATGCTCGATTGCAAGGTCCAGTAGCCAGCCTGTTCACTGGCAACTATTAATGCTGCCAGTAGCTGGCTGCCCAAGCCTTTACCCTGTGCGGCTGTGGAAATATAGATGCTGACTTCCGCCACGCCCGAATATACCTTCCTGTTAGATACCTGGCTGATGGCCGCCCAGCCGGCGATTGTAGCGTTGTCGGTTATCACCAACCGGCATTGACTACCATGCGCGGCATCCCATTTTGGCCAGGCGGGTGCTTCCGTTTCAAAGGTTGCATGTCCGCTTTCAATACCCTCTTCATAGATTTTGCGCACCTGGGGCCAGTGTGCCGGCAGCATCGGTTGAATCTTTATCACGGGTTGTAATTAGCGTATTAGCAACAACCGCCGCCGGGCGTGCAACAGGCTTGTTGCGCTGGTGCTGCTGCAATATGGGTGTCTGCTGGTTTTGCGGCGGGTATGCCGCAATGATCACTTGCAAGACAGGCCGTCTGTTTTGGCAGCAAGAGGAAGTCTTTTCCATCGTAAGAAAGCGCATACCTGCCAATAGTGTCAGACTGGTATTCTACTTCTATAGGAAGATCGCCCATGCCCAGTCTTTTTTCAGACAGTGCAATGATCCGTGATAGTTTCTGCGGCTTCAGGCGGTGTTCCGTATCGTTGGCATCCCACAATTGAAAGTTGGCCAGCTTTTCTATTCTTTCGGTACCACCACAGTCTATGAAATGTTTTGTAACCAGGCCTACTTCCGTAACATGAAAATGCGCTGGTACAGTTTCGCCGGAGGGCAACCTGAAGTTAACAGTGTCCGCTGTGGCAAGATGCGTCTTTATTTCTGAAAGTGTCATGTGTTCAATTTTTGATGAAAAAATTATTTATTCGACCCGCCGAAACATTATAGTGGCAGTGGAAGGACAAAGTCCATTAAATTCTTTTGATTGTAACAACGCTGACGGCACATCATCTTTGGCAACCGCCGTAAAGCCTTTGTTTGCAAAATAAGGCGCCGCCGTAGTGGTTAAGAGATAGATAACCGAGATGCCCTGTTGGCGGGCAGCAACCAATAAATGTTGCAATAGCGCAGCTGCCAGGCCATGGCCACGGTATGCACTGTCTACCACAGCTGAACGCAAGAGTGCGGCATCTCAATATACTTCCATGCCTATGGCCGCGATAACACGACGTTTTTCTTTTACTACAAAGAAGTGCGGCAATGCAGGCAAGAGGTCTTCCACCGGTAATTTATTTGCCGCCAGTAATTCAGACACGGCGCCAAAATCTGCCGGCCGCGCCTCTTCAATAAGCGGAACGGTGAATGGAACACTGTTATCAACAGCAGGCTTTTTCATTGTTTGTTTTTAAGGTTTTAAAAAGTGAACCAAAGGCTGCATTGAATTTTTCAAATGCTTTCCAGTTAATGCAGTAACAACTTTTTGGACCTTCTACAGACCCGTTGATAAGCCCGGCATTCTTCAGTTCCTTGAGGTGTTGAGACACGGTAGACTGCGCCAGGGGCAACACCTCTACAATTTCTCCACAAATACATTCATTGCGCTGCGCCAGCACTTTTAAGATAGCAATCCGCGCAGGGTGCGCAATCGCCTTTGCAAAATTGGCCAGGTCCTGTTCCTTTTGTGTAAAGGCCTCCTTCTTGTGTACTGCCATTTCTTTTATCGTATTATTGCGATGATATCAAACAAACAAAAAGACGGCTACCGTCTTCTCTATCGCAAAAATACGATAAAGAATTTGATAGCGCCAAACTTCCATCCAAATTTTTCTTTGTATTAGCGGCCAAGGTTATGCATTGCCTTGGGCACCAAGTAGATTTCCTTTTGCCGATCATTGATATACCGGAAGCCATTCTCATTGAAGTAGCCATCTTCTTCCAGCATAATGCGTACTTCTTTTTTCCATTCGGGTATCATACTGCCGGCATTTAACTCAATAGAATAGGCAGTATTATAGTGTATAGGATAATCGCCGCTGCCCGGCACGCCGCCTTGCTGATCCCACATGCCAATGGTAGGACCGGCAGCATGACCATTATAACCAATAGGATGTGTGTAGATGCTGGGTTGCAGGCCCTCTGCTTTTGCCTGTGCAAGCGCAGCGGCCAGTACCTGGTTGCCGGTGCTGCCTTGTTTAAAATGGCTGGTGAGGATATCCTGCAGGCGGTTGGCAGCATTGAATGCTTTTTGCAAACCGGCGGGAGCCGTTGTTTCACCGGGCCGTAATATATAAGCGTGTTGCTGCACATCTGTGTTAAGCCGTAGATAAGTGATACCAATGTCTACATGCAGCAGATCACCCGGCAAAATAATATCTGCAGCGGGCCGGTTAGAAAAACTTTTGAGGTGGTCAAACGTCTCTGCATCATTGCGCTGTATGGATACTGAAGGATGAAACCAGGTATCATACCCCAAGGCAAGGATCTTTTGTCGGAACCACCATACCAGGTCGTCTGTAGTAGTAATACCGGGGGTAATCACCTTTTCTGAAAATCCTTCTTCTATAATTTTATGGGTTTCATTTACCAGCTGCGGGTACAGTTGCATTTCATGGGCGGTGCGTGTCTCCAGCCAGCCCACGGCTAATTTTTCTGCTGAAACAATTTTTGATGCATAATCGGCAGGCAACTGCTGCATAAATTCATTGTAATCTGTATGGTCAAGCCCGTCTGCATGGGCAAAATCAGTGGAGGTATTCAGCGCAATCTTATTAGGCTTGCGCGAAGTTATAATGTCCATCAGGGCGCTCCACTGGTTGGGAAACTTCTGCATGTCCCAGCTTGCCTTTATATCTGCGCCAACATTGTAGCGTGCTACTGCCATTCGCTCGCACATTTTTTTGCCCGGCAATTTGTAGAATACCAGTATGGTGCGTCTTCTTGCAGACAACCATTCTGCCGGCAGCATGGTTTTCAACACCGGGTCTTCATTGTATTCTCTGGATATGATGATCCACATATCAATGCCTGTGGCCTCCATAAGATCTGGCAACAACAGGTTATATCTTTCAGACAATAAGTTGTTTACTATCACTGCCTGCTCACGCAGCGGCAGCGCCTGGCCACGGGCCAGCATTGAAAGGCAAACTGCCAGTGGTAAGAGAAATTTTTTCATGCGCGCGGTTTCAATCAAATATAAGCTGGAAAAGCTATTTACCCACAGCCAGTGAAAGGGTTGCAACTACGGTAGTTTGTATGGCTGCACTGCAGCGGCGATGCATTCGGCTGTTAAACTTATTGTACCTTAGCCAGAAAGGCAACCAGAATGCGTTGTTATTTCTTTTTTGCATGTTTTGTGTGCAGCTTCAATGGGCTGAAGGCACAAACTGCGGCCAGCATTGCCGGCGAATTACAAGCCATCAATGATTCTGTTAGTCAATTACCCTTCAACGGCAAAAGCGCCGCGGCCATTACTCACCGTGGCATGAACGTCTTCCTTGCTGATAAAACCGGCTACCTGTATGGGAGCAATGATCTTTCATTCTTTACCAATTATATTACCTTAAGTACAGCCGATGGAAGATTTACGGTGAACCATAATTTTCAGCCGCGGCATGGTAAAGACGATCCTATCCGCAGCTTATTTAGCGTGGGTTTCGACCTTACCGTCCCCGGTAATTACGCCAACGCTTTCCTTGACAGGAGGTATGAGAGCGAACTTGGACTTTCGCTTCGGTATAAATGGCTGGGCAAGGTAACCACGCGTTTTGCAGAAGGCCCGGCAGGTGCACGGCAAAAAGAATATATGGATGCGGCGCGTACGCAACTGCTGGCCATGCTGTATCAGCAACTGCAGGAAGATGCAAATAATTACGCCGCAGCATCGTCGACAGGCAGCGCCACCGTCACAACCGATTCCATCCGCCAGTTGCTGCGCCAACAATTTTATGCAGAACTTGGCGAAACCTATGCAGGCAGGTTTGCAGAAGGCCAGGCATCACTTCTTACCAACGCGGCTGCTTTTAGGGTTTTGCATACCAGCTGGACGGCCATTGCCGTTTACCTGCCATTCTACTTCCCTTCCTATACGGTAGGTCAATCCTTCAGCAATCCCTTGCAAAGGCGTCGGCCCTTTCCGGTTACTATAACAGTAACGCATACACGCTTCTGGGAAATGAGCAAGGCGGGCAGAATTTTCTTTGTGCTGGAGGGAGGCGTTTTGTTCAACAATAGTAAACTGGCGCAGGGGCTGCAGCAATACTCATACACTGAATACAAAAACAGTGGTGGTATGGATAGCCTGGCCATTGTTAATCAACCCAACGACCGGTTGTATATCGGCCAGTACAAAACCTTTGTTACGCCTTCGCTTACTGCAAGGTTCCTGTATTATCCGGCCAGCTCGCATGTTGGTATCAGCCTGCTGGCGCAAAAGAATTTTCTTGATTTTGACCCCCTGAACCTGCGGTTAGGCATACCCGTGGTGCTTATCAATAGTAAAAAGAGACCGGCGGTTACCCTTGAATGTTTTGTTTCTTTCTATGATGTTACCAACCGTACACAGCGTGGTGCCCGCAACAGTGCCGGGCTGTCTCTTGGCATACCTTTTAGCAGGCTCATGTACTGATGCCGTCAATCCGAAGCTGATGTTCAGGCCACGCTTTCCTTTGCAGTAGCAATGAGATTGTGTAACAGTTGTTCTACCGCCTGCCGGGTACCCTCATCAGTTATGCTGCCGTTGGCGCCCAGTTTGCTGCGCACAAAAGGTATTAGCAATGCGCCGCCGGCGGGTATGCGTGCAGAAAGCGCAGTAAACACCTGCAGCCATGCGGCATGTGCTTTTTCTCCGCCTGTGGCGGCAGTGATCAGCGCCAGTGGTTTGTTTACCAGCTCGCCGGAGCTCACCGTCCAGTCAAGTGCATTTTTTAAACTGCCGGGTATGCCAAATGCATATTCGGGGCTGCAGATGAGTACCGCATCTGCGTCCTGCAGGTGCTTTCTCCATACTGTAACGGCAATGGGTACCTGCTCTGCATCATCAAAATGCGGGAGGCTGCCAATGCCTTTGTAGATAAAAAAATCAATGTCTTCTGGCAACATTCTTTCTATGGCTTCCAGTATCACCGCATTAGATGAGCTGGCGCGAAGGCTGCCGGAAAGCGCAAGTATCTTGAGTTTATGCTGTAGCATGTTTCTTTCTGTGAAGATGGTAAGTTGTGGCACACAAAAATACGGGCATTGGCCGGGTTTGGCTACTGTACTTTGCGTAAGCGTTCCACAGCCGCGTCAATGGTATCCTTCTTTTTTGCAAAACAAAACCGTATCACTTTATTATCTGTTCCTGACTGGTAAAATGCCGATACCGGTATGGCTGCAACGCCATATTCCTTTGTTAACCTGGTGCAAAGTTCTTTATCGCTTTCATCACTGATCCTGTTGTACTGGTAACACTGGAAATAGCTTCCATAACTGGGCATGGCGGTGAACCTGGTTTGCTGCATCAGTGATTGAAAATAGTCGCGCTTCTCCTGCAAAAAACTGCCGAGTGACAAATAAGATGATGGATTTTTGAGGTAAGTAGCCAGCGCCACCTGTGAGGGCGTATGGCAACTGAAGCAATTAAACTGGTGCAACTTCCTGAATTCTGCCATCAGTGCGGGTGAAGCAATACTATATCCCAGTTTCCAGCCGGTACAATGAAATACTTTGCCAAAAGAAAAGGAGACGAAACTTCTTTCCAGCAGATCAGGATAGCGCAAAATAGACTGGTGTGCTATGCCATCGTAAATAAGATGTTCATAGACCTCATCGCTCTGGATAATAATCCTGCTGTCTTTTACAATTTCCCGCAAGGCCTGCATATCTTCTTCACGCAATACAGAACCGGTGGGGTTGTGCGGAGAGTTAAGCATGATCACCCTGGTCTTTGCGGTGATCTTTTCTTTCACCAGTTCCCAATTAATTTTATAATCCGGAAACTGCAGGTGAATGAGTACCGGCACGGCACCATTGACGGTAATATTGGGTATATAGCTATCGTACGCCGGTTCAAACACAATGACTTCATCACCCGGCTGTAAAATGCTGCTGAGTGCTGTATAGATGGCGTAGGTACCGCCGGGCGTAATGGTAATCTGTGTATCGGGATTAATTTGGGTACCATAAAGGCTGGCCACTTTTGCTGCCAGCACTTCGCGCAATGGCATATAGCCCTGCATCGGCGCGTACTGGTTCATACCCTTGTTCATGGCGTCGGTCACCAGGGCGGTCAGTTCATGGCTCATATCAAAATCCGGGAAGCCCTGCCCAAGGTTTACCGCCTTATATTCTGTTGCCAGCGCACTCATAACGGTAAAGATGCTGGTACCAACGGAAGGCAATTTGCTGCTGATAGATAGACTGCTCACACGTTTCTTTTATGCAATAATATTGCTTTGGCGGAACTCTTGTACATTTTCAATACGGCCGCCT
>DATJGC010000431.1:0-3902 GCA_035495345.1 Chitinophagaceae bacterium
TTATTTGTTTGGGGTCAGTGATTTCTTTCAACGGGTAGGCAAGCAGGTTTACATCTGCCTGTTTTATACCGCTGCCATTGTAGCCGGCGTACTCACTGGTTACCCCATCGGCCATGGTAAGAATGGGTATATTATTGGCAACATTCATCCAGTCTGCATTGGCGGGCACACCCAGCAGGCGCGCTGCTTCTGTGGCATGCTGCAACACCGCTTTGGCGGCAGCATTGGTAAAAGCATTATTGTCTACGTTCTCTGCCCACTCATCTGCAGCCACCACGTTTTTGATATCATATTTGCCGGGGCCGTTTCTTTCTACGCGACTGGCCCAGAAATCAGCAATGGCAGCCAGCACGGGCCAGCCCCTCTCTTTAAGCCAGGCCTTATCCTGGGTAACACAATAATAATTCCAGGCAGCAATGCCCACACAGGCGGTGATATGATGTTCAAAAGGACCGCTAAGCGCCCATACAGGTGTTTCTTCCACCCCGGTGGCAGCACTCTCCCAGGGGTACATAGCGCCTTTAAACCCTTTGCCAAACGCATTTCTTTTGGCTGCTTCCAGTCTTTCATAACGGTAATCCACCATGCTTTTTCCGAGCTCGGGGTGCAGCACCAGCAGTCCTGGGTACATCCATAGTTCCGTATCCCAGAATACATGGCCGTTATAACCCAGTCCGCTTAAACCCATGGGTGAGGGCGAAAGTGCCGTACCCTCGCGTACAAATGAATACAGGTGGTACACCATGCTATGGATATCCTGCTGGCTTTGCGGGTCTCCGTCAATGGTGATATCACTCTTCCATAATTCATCCCAGGCTTTATTGTGAAACTGCAACAGGCGATCACGGCCCTCCAGTCTTGCATAAATGGTTAAACGTTCTGCTTCATTCAGCGGGTCATCATGGTGCGCAGAAGTGATGGAAGAACCGGCTACCGAGAAACGATAAGTCTCGCCCGCTTTAATGCTGCGCGAAAATTTCATCAGGTGCATATTATTATCCCACATTTCATGTATTACACGCGGCTCTTTACCATGGGGTTCTTCAAAAAGAAAAGTATTGGAAGCACACATCAGCAACTTACCGGTAGGACTTTTTGCCGAAGAGGTAAGCAAGCTGATAACTACATGCGGGCGGTCTATTTCATTGTAATAGTTCTGCACGTCTTTTAATGCATCGGGTGCTTCCATTACACTTGCACTGTTGATGTTGATATCCTTTTTTGCGGTAATGCTAACATCCATCAACACGGTATAAGGCAGTTGCCTTAATGAATAATAAGTATACGTAACGGTGGCCTTGTCTGTATAATCAAAACTGGTGGTGAAGGCAGCATGGCGCATATCAAGCTCCTGCTTCATATTAGTGGCATTGCCCGCACTGATGCGGTTGCCATCTACTTCCAGGTACATATTCAGCAGGTTGAAGCTGCGGAGAAAATTGCTTACGCGGCCACGACCGTACAGGTCATAGGCACCCGCCAGCACCACATCTTTTATCTTGAAAGGTTCCGGCGAGCTTACAATACCAATCATGCCGTTGGCTACGGTGATACCATAATAGTTAGATGGGTTGATAGCGGTAGCACTGATCTTCCAGGGGTCTTGCGCTGGTGAGATGACAGAAAAAAGTACCAACGCAAGGAATACGGTCAATCGTTGTAGCATACAGGTAAATTATACCCGCAAAATAATAAGATTGCAGCAACTTACCCTGAATGTTTGATGAGCGTAGATGAACCTTTGTTGGGCAATGGTTAGAATTCTCCGCTGGCACCGCCACCACTGCCTGAACCGCCGCCAAACCTGGTACCGCCATCTGCAGGTAATTGCTGGCCGCTAAAGCTTTGCGTGATGATAAGGCTTTCTACCTGTAATTTATCCAGCACCAGATCATTCTCCTGCTCCGCTGCAGTAAATCCATGTTTGGGCAATTGAAGATAACGGGTAGCAAAATAGGCAATGGCTATCAGCAATGCACCACCCAGCAGCATAGCGGTTTCGGCCGGTAATAAGTGATAATAATACCGAATCGTAAAAACAACCGCCGCGCCCAGCAGCAGGCCCGTACGCAACAGCAGGATATCTTTTTGTTGAAGCCCTCTCACTACGTACAGCAGCGGTATAGCTATGGTGAAGATCCAAAACAACCAGGCAAAAGGTATATCATCGCCCGTATTTAATACCAGGTTGAACATAGCAACGCTGGCTTCCCTTACCACAAAGTAATTGCCCGCAGCATACACAGTTACCAGCGCTGTTACGCACAACCATTGCAGACCATTGGTATGATGGCGGTTTGCAGGAAGTGGTAGCTGCTTTCGGCTAAAAAAATACAGCAGCAGCGCTATTGCCATAATAATAAATGGAACGATGGCCCTTGCCATAATCCCCCATCTTGTAACCGTAAAGAAAACAGCCGCCAGCAGGGCAAGACCCGCCACTGCTGCCATAACCGCATTCAAAAAACGTATAAAAAAGAAAACAGCAAGAATGAAAACAATGATGGCATTTGCCTGCATAGTAACATTGCCCAGCAGGTTAATACCAGCAATGATATTCCCGGCTGCCATCCAAAGCAATGCATCATCCACACCAGATTTGTAATGGCGCTTGTTTACCATCAGTTCAAGCGCTCCGTACAGCAACATGCCGATGACTACCAGGAAACCACCTGCATTGTTCAGCTGATCCATTATAAACAACGAAAAGAAACCCATGGTAAACGCAACAATGATTACCGTAAGCACAAATAAACCGGTGCGCACAAAGAAGTGCGGATGGTAAAAGCCCACCGGGTAAGCGCTATAAATCTGTTCCTTTTCCGCAGGGCTGAGGCAATGTGCCGAGGCGGCACTGTCTGCTTCCTTACGCACCAGCAGGTTATCGAGCCATACTTTGTTGTAAGCGATCATATGGCCCTGATTTTTTTGTTCATTTTAATAAGGAATATTACCAGTGCCACGGCGGTGGCAATAAAATACAGGAAGATTAAAGAGAGACCACCGCTGCCCAGCACGGTTATAACAATATAGGAAAGGCCAATGTACGCATACAGTGTTAACACCAGCAGTATATAAAATGATTTTTGGCGTAAGGCCTCCCGGTAAAAATAATAAGACACCATTGCCAGCGGAAGACACCAGAGCAGTAAAATATTGTTGTACATAAACATACCGGCCAGCGAGCAGATAAACAGCAAATGCATACCAAAATTGCTATACGTAAAGGCAAAATGAGGCTTTACCCCGCTTCTTCTTGAAGCAATAGCCGTAGCTACCAGGCAAGTACCCAGCACCAGCCCGGTATAGACAATGGTGGTACTGTTAAAGTCATTGTCTTCCAAAATGCGGGTAGGCGTAACCGCTATACCGGCCCATGCGCAGAGGGTGGTAATGGCCATGGACAGTATACCCAGGTGATCAAAATAATAGGCGCAAAAAAACAGCACCAGCATGGGTATAAACGTTACCAATCCAAAACGGTGGCCAAAAACCTGGTATTGATACTGCAGGTAGCCGATGAATGTAACAAAGCTGAGACAGGCCAGCAGCAGCACGTAATCAAACAATGCATTGGGTGCGGCCACCTTCTGCTTTGAGAAGGGCAACTTATGGGTGGCACAATAGAAGAAACCGCCCGCACTCAACGCTCCAATAAAAATAAGTATGGCGGTATGCCCAATGGTATCAATATTTTTATACACCAGTATGCCCAGCCCGCCACTCAGCAGCAATACTCCCAGGTAGAGCAGGGTGCGCAGCTCCCAGTGAAGCGAAAACAGCCTGTTCTTTTCCCGGGTGCTGACCCGGGCAAGCGATTCATTGCTGATAAGGCCCTCAGCAGAAAGTTTTTCAAACAGTGCAGTACTCATGGCAGTAATAGTTAAAATAAATGTAGAACA
>DATJGC010000432.1:0-14160 GCA_035495345.1 Chitinophagaceae bacterium
ACATCTTCAAACGTAAAATTGCCCTTGTTAAGATAGAGTTTGCTGGCAACCATATTTCCGGTGAGGTAGATATCCTGCAGGCCATCATTGTTAAAGTCACCAATGCCCACCCCACCGCCGTTGTAAATATTTACCACATCCATTGGGTTAATGGAATCTGTTTCCACAATGGTGTTCTTAAACGTAATACCGCTGTGTGAAGCGCTTACCTGTTCAAACAGGCTGCCCGGAGCATGGCGGCAGGCAGTAAAGGCAAACAACAAAGCAGTTAGAAAAGCGAAGGCAAATTGTTTCATACAGGAGCCAATGAGCCAGGTAGAAAAAACCGGGCAATAGGTGAAAGAAAAAGGAGGCCTTGTAACTGAATACAAAGCCTCCGGTAAGATAATAAATTATCTTTTAATAATTAGGATTCTGCACCAACGTTGAATTGGTTGACAAAGCTGATGCTGGTATCGGCAACAAATCATGACCCGCAGGAATATCAATACCAAAGTTGGTTTTGATATATTGTACCTGCAGACCGGTTCTTCTGAGGTTATACCATAAAGACATTTCTCCGCTGAGCTCATGCCGGTATTCATTCAGCATGATGTTCATGAAATCCGGACCAAAGGGAGAAGCGGGTGCAGTGCCGCCCCAGGCGCGGTCACGTACTATTTTAAGTGAGGCAGCAGCGCCGGCTGCATCGCCAGATTTTGACTGTGCTTCTGCAAGACTCAGGTATATTTCACCCAGCCTGAGCATAACCACATTCTGGTCTCCAAAAATATAGGTCTTGTTAGGATCTTTAAAGCTGGGTGTATTACCGGTTACATTAGGATCTCTCCAGAACTTTGTACCATAGTAGCCACTTCTCAGCTGGCCGGGCTGATCTCCCAACCATGGATCACTTACCTTACCAACGGTGTTGATGATATTACCATCAAGCCCGGTAAAATGCGCCTTGGGCATTGAGGTGGCGCCCGCAAAACCGGCTTTTACCTGTGCATATGCTTTTATACCGCCCAGGGCAACAATACCCGGACTGGCAAGCGTATCGCCAGGACCTACAATGGTGGCAGGTTTGCGTTTATCGCCTGCTTCAAAAGAAGTATACAATTTCTGATTGGCGTAAGTATAACCGAAATTGGAAGTTTCCCAGGGAAACATGAAAGAAGACATCCAGGTTACTTCATTGTTGTTATAGCTCCAGTCTGGTGTGGCACCGCCCGGAAGGCTGAACTGCAATTCAAATATCGACTCCTTATTATTCTGCTTGTTGTATTCATGTATGTCCATGTAGTTTGGCAGCAGTGTATAATGCGGTATCAGTTGTTTAAACGCAGTTACTGCTTCAGGATATTTCTTTAACCACATTTGTGCACTGCCCAGGTAACCGAGCGCGGCACCCTTGGTGGCACGACCGAGATCTGCAGCAGCCAGGTCTTCAGGCCAGGGCAGCAGGTTAGCAGCCAGTGTCATATCAGCAGCAACGGAAGCAAATACAGAATCCTGGCTCGCGCGTGGGTGCAGACCGTTATCAGTTACGGTTTTCAACTCAAGCGGTACACCACCGAATGTGCAGGCCAGGTAATAATAATAAACCCCGCGTAAGAAATAGGTTTGACCTGTGAGGAAGTCGGCCGTTTTCTGATCAATCACCTTATCATTCAACATTTTTGAAATGATAGGAATAGCAGAATTGGCGCGTGCAATACCCTGGTAAGAGAGGTTCCAGAAAGTACCCAGTGAGCCAAAGTCGGCCGGAAACAAGTACGTATTATAAGCCACATCAGCGCCCCAGTTAAAATAATCCTGGCTGGTATAATTGGCATTGTACCAAAGTGATTTTAGTACGAAGCTCTGGTTATCATGCTGGAAGCCATCATAGATAGCATTTACCAGGCTGATACCATCCTGCGGATTTTTAAAGAGCGATGATTCACTGATGCGCGAGGTATCATTTTTTTCTAAAAAGCCTTTGGAACAGCCCAGCGGAAACACCAGCAACATGGCAAGGGCAATGTAAATCGTTTTTATATTTTTCATAATAGCGTATTATTTATCTCTGCTGATATTAAAAAGTAACATTCAAACCCACTGTAAAAAACCTTGAGTTGGGGTAAGTACCCACATCAACACCTGAAGCCGTTGGAAGCCTGTTTCCGTTGGCATCTTGCGGAATACCAATTTCAGGGTCAAGTCCTTTGTAACCGGTAATGGTAAACAGGTTTTGCGCAGATACATAGAAACGGATTTTAGAAGCCGTAATTTTCTTGGTCAGCAGGTCAGGAAAAGTGTAACCCAGCGTAACGTTTCTTAAGCGGAGATAGCTGCCGTCTTCTACGTACACATCTGAAGGACGGGTATTGGCGTTAAATTCATTGGCATCTATGCGTGCATACCGCTGAGAAGGATTTTTTGTTGTCCATGCATTGTTATAGTAATCGCTGCCAATATTCTCAATACCTACAGAACCGGTAGAGCTGCCAAAACTTTCGAGTGTGCGTTGCTGGTAGTTATAGATTTTGTTACCGCTTACACCGTAGAGGAACAGGCTGAAGTCGAAGTTCTTGTAATTACCATCAAAGGTTACACCACCATACAGTTTGGGGATAGGACTGCCAAGGCTTGTCTGGTCTGTGGCAGTAATTCTGCCGTCTCCGTTTACATCCACAAATTTACGATCACCGGGCACCGCGCTCTTGCTGGGTCCGGAGGTAGGCTGGTAGTATTGACCGGCGCCATATTTAGCAGCGGTAATTGCATTGAGGGCATCAATCTCTGCCTGTGTCTGAAAGATACCTGCCGATTTATAACCATAAAATTCTCCTACAGGTCCGCCTACAAAAGAGCGACTGTACACGCCCCAGTTATTGCTACCAGTGGTAGAGAAGCCCAGGCTGCCGAGGTTATCTATATAAGTCTGGCCGGTAGCAAGACTTAGTATCTTGTTACTAACGGTGGTAACGTTTACGCCCAGGCTATAATGAAAATCTTTATTAGGACTATGATTGTAATTCAATGCCAGTTCCACGCCTTTGTTTACAATGCTGCCCACATTACGGGTAGCGGTAGTAAAACCGGTTTGCGGTGGCACGGGTATGTTTAAGAGAAAGTCCCTGGACTCTTTCTTATAATAGTCTGCGGTAAAGGTAAGCGCGCCTTTAAGGAAGGCAATGTCTAAACCGATATCTGTCTGGTTAGAGGTTTCCCATTTAAGATCAGGGTTGGGCAATGATGCCAGTACCAGGCCGGGCTGGTAAACTTTATTAAAAGGATAACCATTGTTACCGGCATCTGTAGCCGCAGGGCCCGAGGTATACTGGCCGAGGTATTGAAAAGTACCAGCGTTAAACTGGTTACCAATTTTTCCGTAGCTGGCCCTTATTTTCAGGTCAGAGATAGCTTCTTCATCGCGCAGGAAAGACTCCTGTTTAATTCTCCAGGCAACAGAGCCGGAAGGGAAGGTACCATACTGGTGACCGGGTGCAAAGCGAGATGAACCATCTCGTCTAACCGTACCTGTTATAAGGTACTTATCCATAAAACTGTAGTTCAGCCTGGCAAACTGAGAAGCCAGTGAATAGGTTACCTGGTTGCCGTATACGCCTCTTACTGCGGGCAGCGCAGTGAGGTCTCTCAGCTGATCACTGGGCAGGTTATTACCCTGGCCACCAATCTGGCGGAAGGTATTTTCCTGTGCTGATATACCGCCTACAAAATCTATATTATGTACACCAAAGGTTTTTGTATAAGCAATAGTATTTTCCCAAAGCCATTCAAAGGTATTGTTGGCAGACTGGTTGTAAAAGTTCTGCGTGGTTTGTGTTCCGGTACCGTACTGTGTTAAAGCGCGGGTATCAGAAGGCGTAAAATAATAACCTGAATAATCATTGGTGTTGATACCAATATTTGTTTTCAGTTTCAGGCCTGGCAGCAGTGTAGCTTCCAGGAAAGTAGAACCCAGGAAATTATTGGTCAGGTTTTTCTGATCCTGTGTTTCTATATTGTAAACGGGTCCGTTGCCCCAGTTTCTTACCGCCTGGTTATTGGGATTGAAGAAACCATAATTACCTGCGGCATCTTTTATCTGGCTGGTAAGTTTATTACCTGATACGGTGGGTGGCAGTTTGCTGAGGTAACCAATACCTGCGCCGGCACCCTGTCCGCCTGTACCAAACGGCACCTTGCTGTCTCCCCTGGTATATTTAATACTGGTAGAAGAACGAAGCCATGAAAACGCGTTGTAATCAAGGTTAAGGCTCAGGTTAAATCTTTTGAAGTCTGACCCAAGCACAATACCCTTTTGGTCGAAATAACCCGCAGAGAAAGAAGTTTGTACCTTATCGCTACCACCACGGATGGCTACGTTATAATTCTGCTTAAGCCCTGTTTGGTAAACAGCATCCTGCCAGTCTACATTGGTAAGTGAAGAGGGGTTGGCCCATTCAGGCAATGCTGTATAGCCGTCAATGGCGGCCTGTGCATTGGCAAGGGTACCAAACTGCTGGCCGGTTAATACTTTGTATTTTTTTGGACGGCTCTGTACGGAGGTAAGTGCATCAACCGACACCTGCACACCATTTCTTCTGCCGCGTTTGGTAGTAATAATAACAACACCGTTAGAGGCCCTGTTACCATAGATGGCAGTGGCAGAGGCATCCTTCAGTACATCAATGCTGGCAATATCTGTTGGGTTTAATGTATTAAGTCCGCCTGTGATAGGGTAACCATCTACCACATACAGTGGGTCATTGGTGCCAAGGCTACCTACGCCCCTGATTTGTACCTGCACGCCGCCACCGGGAGCACCATCATTGTTGGTAACCTGAACGCCGGCAGACCGGCCCTGGAGCGATTGATCAAGTGTGGTTACCGGAACTTTGGCAATTTGTTCTGCAGAGATACTGCTGATGGCGCCGGTTACATCTTTGCGTTTTTGTGTACCATAACCCACCACTACCACCTGGTCTAATTGTCTTGCTGCTGTTTCAAGCTGAACAGTGAGTGTCTGGCGGTTATTTACTTTTATTTCCGTGGTGCTGTAACCAATGGCAGAAACCACCAGTGTGGCATTGGGGGCTGCCTGTATGGTGAATTTGCCCGACTGATCCGTTTGTGTACCGGTGGTAAGTCCTTTTACCTGCACACTTACGTTCGGCAATGCGGTATCACCAGACATTACCTTACCCTGCACGGTGCCCACCTGCGCAAACATGCACTGCACAGAAAGCAACAATGCAATCATGATACAACTGGCTTTCAGTAAGTGATGTTTGTGGGAATTTAAAGCGGAGCTGAGTGCAGAAAAAAGCCCCCTTTCCGGCGGGTGAATACGAGTTAGCATAAGCAATCCTTATTTAGTTAATATTAAAAATAAAGTTAGTTCAATGCCCTATGCATTATTAGCATTTTTCGATCATATACTGGTATTATTTTACCAATCCTGGTATTTTTTTCTTGTAGGTGATTTAAATGCCGCCTCATTAACTTCATAAACTAACCATGAGAGTCGACCTGCGGTTACATGGAATCGTTACGAAAGAGGCCTTATTTTACCTTTGAAAATTGGGGGTAACAATTTACTTTTCTCATGCAAAAAACGCCTGCCTTCTTTTTAAACGGGAAGGCTCATTTGCCCGGATAAGATGATGCAAGACACTCCGGGTCTTTGGGTACAGCGCAATAAATACTTGTACTATTTTACCCTTAGTTGATACAAAATAAGCAATAGAAAGCCTTTCGGCAGTAAACTGCGCGATGGTTGAGGGGCAAAAAATGGCAGGGTTCAATGCTTGCTTTTTTCAAGCAGCGTAGTAACTACAGGCGGGTTACTCTCTAGACCCCGCAAAAAATACAGATGCTGCACCAGTTTACTATTTTAATGTGAAAAGCATTGAGATGAACGCAAATTGAAGTTGCAAACATGGAACAACAGGATCCCGCATTGCATCTTGATATTGCTTTGGTACGTATCTTGAACAAATGCAAAGCATGTTTAGCAGACTCCTTCCTGTTATTGTTATTTCCTTTACCGCCCTTTCAGCTTTTGCACAGCCATCACCTGGCGGGGTGGCGTATAAAGACGCCATCTATTCAACCGTGGTACAACAAAAGAACCTTACTTACCGGCAAGACCCTGCGCTAAAGAAAAGAGATTGTTTGTATGACTGGTATGAGGCCAGCGCAGATACTGCGGCGCGGCGCCCGTTGATCATCTGGCTGCATGGCGGCGGTTTTAAATTTGGTAAAAAAAGATCAGGCGGATTGCCGCTCTGGAGCAAGGCCTTTGCCCGCAGGGGCTATGTATGTGCCGCCATCAATTATCGCCGAAGCAAAAAACATCCGTTGAAAAACTATCCAGACCTGGTAGAAGGTTGTGCCGACGCTGTAGAGGATACAAAGGAAGCCATCCGTTATTTTAAACAACATGCCAAGGCATTCAGGATAGACAGCAACCACATCATTCTTGCCGGCAATTCTGCCGGTGGCATGATTGCCTTACAGGCCGTGTACAGCAGCCCGGCAGAAATGGCGCGTCTTATCCATCGCGGAGATTCAGTGAGTGCCAGTGCTCAATTGCACAACCCTGAGCATGTAGCTGGCATCATGAGTTACTGGGGCGCCCTGTTTTCACTCAAGTGGTTACAAAATGGAAAAATACCCCTGGTTACCGTACATGGCAGTAAAGACAGGGTGGTGCCCAACAATGATCCTTCCAAGGGTCTATACGGCAGCCAGCTGATACATACCACCGCAGATTCTTTGCAGATACCGAATGCCATTAAAATCTTTGATGGGTATGCGCACGAGCTGCAGAAACATTTTAATCCGCTGTTTGCCGGTGGCCCGGCCCGTAAAAGATGGGTAAGCGCTGGCAATTTTGCCGCTGCATTTTTATACGATACTTTATTCCGGGTAAAATAATATAAGCACCTGATAAAATAATACAGGCTTGCCCTGCCAACAGCCTTTGTAAGCCGCGGCAACGCTCATGCTGCATCCGTTAAACTTGCACCTGCAGGTGATGGGTTGAAAAAAAATGCTCTACATTTATCAGCGCAACTGTTAGTGCTGGCATGTACGCCAGCTATGGCTGCGCCTGCTTACGAATATGTTTATAGCCAACGCTATGCACGAAAAGTAGTTTTTTCGACTATCGTAGACCGTTAGTTAAAGGAATATGATCAGCAACAACCCGTGAAGCTTCAAAGACTTTTGACTTTTGACTCACTGGTGTCCGGGAAACATTCGTTACTTTTCTATCGAATGCTTTGTGAAAGTGTTTCCGGTACCAGTTCGCCGAGGAAGGGGCTTACCAAGGCGATTCAGACACCAACGCCCGCAAAAGCCGCCTTCGTTTTACGTGAGCTTTGTACTACAGCTCAATCATGCAATGGCTGAAAAGCTTACTGCAGCTCAGTTATAGCATAAAAGTAAAACACAGCGGCGTTGCGGGTGAGAAGCCCGGCCGGCTTTGAGGCCGATCAATTAAAAGATTCACCGGACAACAGTGCTTTTGACTTTTGACTTTTGACTTTTTGAAATTTCAGCTTTCCCATCACAATAACTTTCAAACAGCATGAAAAATAACCGCAGAAATTTTATCAAACAAACCGCTACCCTGGCCAGCGCCCTTTCTGTCACTGGCGTGGGCGCCGCGCTGGCCGCGCCGAATATCAATACCAGGGGCCGCAGTAAAGAAGGCCTGCATACCTATGTAAAAGATGCGGGCATGGTAATGAGCGAAGCTTACTTTGCCGGTATGGATGAGCGGCGCATTGCCTTTATGAAACAACTGGAGGTTTTTGGCGCGGTTGGCGGCATCAACCCAAGCCTCAGCGGACTAACGGATGCCACTCCCTGGCACCCCAAGGCACTCACCGCCAACAGGGATGCCTGGAAGCAAGCCGGGCTAACGCTCAACGTGATAGAAGGACCGCCCTCGCTGGGTACCAATACAAAACTGGGACTGCCCGGACGCGACGAAGAAATTGCCAACTTCATAACGTTTATGAAGAACCTAAAACAGCATGGCGGCATAGATGTTATCTGCTATAACTGGATGCCCGTGGTAAGCTGGTACCGTACAAAAATGGATGCCATTGGCCGCGGTGGCGCGCTGGTAACCGCCTTCGATTATGAAGACGTTAAAAACCTACCGGTTACCCAATATGGCGTGGTATCTAAAGAAGCGCTCTGGAAAAACCTTGAATACTTTCTGAAAGCCGTTGTGCCGGAAGCAGAAAAGATAGGTATGAAACTGGCCATGCACCCGGATGATCCGCAAGTAGATAGCATCAAGGGCATTTCACGTATCATGACAAGTGTAGAGAATTTTAAAAAGATGCTCAATATTGTAAAGAGTCCGAGCAATGGCATTACCATGTGCCAGGGCAATTTTTCATTGATGGGTGCCGATATACCTACAGTGGTAAAAGATTTTGGCAAAGAGCATATCCATTTTGTGCACTTCCGCAACGTGCGTGATCTCAGTGGCCGCAAGCCCAGTACCAAGTTTGAAGAAACCTTTCACGATGAAGGACAGATAGATATGTACGCCGCCATGAAGGCCTATTATGATATCGGTTTTAAAGGCCCTATTCGGCCAGACCATGTGCCTACCATGGCCGGCGATAGCAATGAGCATCCGGGCTATAGCAATATCGGGTCGCTCTTCGCCTTTGGCTATATGCGTGGGCTGATGCAGGCCATCAGTAATAGCAAATCTTAGTTCTTAGTTCCGAGTTCAAAGTTCCGAGTTCACAGTTCTTAGTTCCGAGTTCATAGTTCTTAGTTCTTTTGCTTCGATGGTTGCACGAGGCGATAGGCGAAGGTTGCACGCGGCGATAAAGCGAAGCAGCGACAAGTGAAAGCAAACGGTTGGCGCTATACGAAGTCTCCGACTCGTAACAGTTCTTAGTTCCGAGTCACTGGTGTCCGGGAAACATTCGTTACTTTTCTACCTAATGCTTTGTGGAAGTAGGTTTGGTATTAGTTCGCCGAGCAAGGGGCTTACGAAGGCGATTTAGACACCAACGACCGCAAAAGCCGCCTTCGTTTTACGTGAGCTTTGTACTACAGCTCAACCATGCAATGGCTGAAAAGCTTACTACAGCTCAGTTATAGCATAAAAGTAAAACACAGCGGCGTTGCGGGTGAGAAGCCCGGCCGGCTTTGAGGCCGATCAATTAAAAGATTAACCGGACAACAGTGGTTCCGAGTTCTGAGTTCTTAGTTGTCTTACTTCGATGGCTGCACGAGGCGATAGGCGAAGGTTTCACACGGCGATGAACGAAACAGCGACCGAGGGAAGCAAACGGTAGGCGCTATACGAAGTCTCCGACTTCGTATGACTATGCCCTGGGTCTCTGACGCAAGACCATCTATGAAAAGATTATCCAGTCAACAAGGCCGCAAATTGAAAAATCAATTTATATTCATTCAAAATTATCATCTTGCCATGCTGAAAAAATCAATCCTACTGCTTGCCTGCGCTATTGCGGCCATTGCTGCACACGCACAATCAATCGGCGCAAGCACAGAATACATTAAAGCACTCACCCCTGAGTGGAAAGGCGAACGCTTTGCAGACGGCCGGCCAAAAGTGCCAGATAACCTGCTGGAACATTTACAGACAGCAACGCTTGAACAAATCTGGGGGTTCCTCGGTAGAAAAGGCTTTCGCAACCAGGTAGAAAAAAACTGGATCATCTTAAAACCCGGTGAAACCATGGTGGGTCGCGTAGTAACAGCGCAGTTCATGCCCTCAAGGCCCGACCTTGACTCCATGGTTAAAAGACAGGGCCGCGCAGAAGGCCGTTCTCAAAAAGGCGGTATCAATATCTGGCCCATTGATATACTTACCAGGGGCGATATCTATGTGGCCGACGGCTACGGAAAAGAAAAAGACGGTACACTCATTGGCTCAAGCCTGGGCAACGCCATTTATGGCAAAACAGGCAAGGGCGTTATCTTTTACGGCTCCATCCGCGATATGCAGGAATTAAAGGATACCAAGGGTTTCAATGCCTGGGTAAAAGGTCATGATCCCTCTTATATTAAGGACATGACGCCCACTGCTATCAACGCACCCATCCGCATTGGCGAAGTAACCGTCTTCCCCGGAGATGTAGTGTTTGCCAATGAATACGGCGTTGTGTTTATCCCCGCTTACCTGGTAGAGGAATTGGTAAAGAATTCTGAACTGGTGGGCCTGAGAGATGAATTTGAAAGATACATGCTGCAGCTGGGCAAATATCCTTCCGGCCAGGTGCATGGCGACTGGAACGACACCATAAAAAATGAGTACCGCGCCTGGATTGCCAAATACCCCCGTAAGCTGGCCGTTTCTACAAAAGAAATTGAAGATTACCTAAACAAAGAGTGATAAAAAGCAATTGTCCATCACCGTTATAACGGCAGGACAGTACCTATTCTGGAATTGTAAAAAAAACGGGCATGCTAAAATTTTTTGTAACGGTTATCATTCTCCTCCTGGCACTTATCTGCTTTAATGCCTTCTCACTTTCGGCACAAACCATTTCAAAAGAAGAATTGATGTTTCTTACGTCTGAGTGGAAGGGCGAAAGATTTTCGGACGGTCGCCCTAAAGTGCCCGATGAATTGCTGGAACGTGCACGTGCTATCAATATAGACGATGCCTGGACGGTACTGAAAAACGAAGGTTACCTGAACCAGTATGAGGGCAATTGGAAAACGGTGAACAATGAACCCGTTATTGGCAGGGCCGTCACCGCTATGTTTATGCCCAGCCGGCCGGATGTTGAAAAAAATATAAAGGCGCGTGGTACCAGCAGAGACGGAAGAAAAGGCAATACCAATGCCTGGCCCATTGAAACCCTGGTAAAAGGCGATGTGTATGTAGCCGATAACTTTGGTAAAATTGCAGGTGGTACGCTCATGGGCTCTACCCTTGCTACTTCTATCTACAGCAAATCCGGCAACGGCGTGGTATTTAATGGTGCTGCGCGAGACCTCGGCGAAATACAGGAAATGAAAGGCTTCAATGCTTTTGTACGCGACTTTCATCCTTCCTTCCTGGAAGATGTGGTACTTATGGGGTTGAATACACCGGTGCGGATTGGCAATGTAATGGTATTACCCGGTGACCTTGTATTGGCGGTGAGAGAAGGCATCTTGTTTATTCCTGCGCATATGGCTGAACAGGTTATCAGCACCGCCGAGTTTGTAATCCGCAAAGACAAGTTTGGTTTTGAAATGGTAAAAACGGGTAAATATTCTACCGGCCAGATAGATAGCCAGTGGACGGATGAAATAAAAAATGCTTTCCTGCAATGGCTGACACAGCATCCTGAACTCGGAAAAATGACAAAGGCCGAGCTGGATAAAATGATGAGCAAAAGAACCTGGTAAATGATTCTTTCTACCGCCTAAAAAAATTAATTACTATGGCAAATACAGTTGCCAGGCAACGATGGTATCGTTTGATACCGATTGCCTTTATTACCTATAGTCTCGCATACCTGGATCGTGCCAACTTCAGTTTTGCAGCAGCGGGCGGCATGGCCAAAGACCTCAATATAACACCCGCTGTTTCTTCGCTGCTGGGCTCTTTATTCTTTCTTGGCTATTTCTTTTTCCAGATACCGGGCACGCTCTATGCCGCTAATAAGAGCGCAAAGAAATTGATCTTCTGGTCGCTCATTCTCTGGGGCGGACTGGCCATGGCCACCGGGCTTATCAGCAATATCAGCCTGCTTTTTATCATTCGCTTTATGCTGGGTGTTGTAGAGAGTGCGGTAATGCCTGCCATGATCGTTTTCTTGAGCAGGTGGTTTACAAAATCAGAACGCTCGCGTGCCAACACCTTTCTCATATTGGGCAACCCCGCCACCTTATTATGGATGTCTATTCTTTCAGGCTACCTTATAAAATCTGTGGGCTGGCGATGGATGTTTATTTACGAAGGATTGCCGGCCATCATCTGGGCCTTCTTCTGGTGGCGCCTGGTAGAAGATACGCCGCGCAACGCCACCTGGCTGAAAGATAAAGAGAAAGATGATCTTGAGCATATGTTGCACCTGGAGCAGCAGGGAATAAAACCGGTAAAAAATTACGCAGCAGCGTTTAAATCCACCACCGTTATATTGCTTTGCCTGCAGTACGCACTCTGGAGCATTGGGGTATATGGCTTCGTTATCTGGCTGCCTTCTATTTTAAATGCAGCGCCAGATGCAAACATTGTAAAAACCGGCTGGCTTTCTTCGGTACCCTTTGTACTGGCCATCATTGGTATGCTGAGCGCCTCTTATTTTTCTGACAAAACACTCAACCGGAAAGCGTTTATATGGCCCTTCCTTTTAATTGGTGCCATTGCATTTTACAGTTCTTATATGGTAGGAACCACAAATTTCTGGCTATCTTTTGCACTGCTCATCATTGCAGGTGGTGCCATGTATGCCCCCTACGGGCCCTTCTTTGCCATCATTACTGAAATACTGCCAAAGAATGTTAGCGGCGGCGCCATTGCGCTTATCAATAGTTTTGGCGCATTGGGTTCTTTTGCGGGTGCCTTCCTGGTAGGCTACCTTAACAACAGCACGGGCGGCTTTAGCGCTTCTTATATTTTTATGTCGGGGTCACTTTTTCTTTCCGCCATCATTACTATGATAGCATTGAAAGGCAATAAAAAACCAGTCACTTATAACCCGCCGGCAGAAGGTGCCAACTATATTCTTTCCGGTACAGATGCGCCGTAACCATTGAGCAGCTGGTCAAAAATTCTAACCTGCCCTCCAAGCAGGTAACATCACTTATTCAACTAAAAGCAATGAAGCAGTTTGGTATTTTTATAATGGGCATGGCCTTGCTGACTGCCTGCCATAACGGCCCGGGCAATCAGGCGCTTACCTATGAAACAGGAAAAGACTGGCCCGTGTATGGTGGCAATAAGGCCGGCAACCGCTATTCTCCACTTACCCAAATAACACCTGAGAATGTAAACAGGCTGGCCCTGGCCTGGACCTACGATGCCCGCGACCCTGCTGATACCGGCAGCGGTGGGCAGCAACGCGCAAGAGAAATACAATGCCAGCCCATTATTGTAAACGGTATAATGTATGGCACTACCGCCACGCTGGATGCCTTTGCGGTAGATGCTGCCACGGGCAGGCAAATTTGGAAATTCTCTCCCTTAAAGGACAAACAACGTTTTAATACCAACCGAGGTGTAATGTACTGGCAGGATGCAGACAACAAACGTATCCTGTACTCAGCCGGTGCATGGTTGTATGCGCTGGATGCACTAACGGGTAAGCCAGTAACCAGTTTTGGTGCTAACGGAAAAGTAGATCTTCATGAAGGATTGGATGCTAACCTGGGGCATGATGTAAGTGCATTATCAGTAACCGCCACTACGCCCGGCGTAATTTATAAAAACACCGTTGTCATGGGCAGCAGTGTGAGCGAAGCAGGTGATGCTGCACCTGGTCATATCCGCGGTTTTGACGTGGTCACCGGCAAACTGAAATGGGTGTTTCATACCATTCCGCAGCCCGGAGAATTTGGGTACGATACCTGGCCCAAAGGGGCGTATAAAAAAATAGGTGCAGCTAATAACTGGAGCGGCCTGGTTGTAGATCAGCAGCGCGGCACTGTTTTCTTTGGTACCGGTTCTCCTTCTGCTGATTTCTATGGCGGCGACCGTGAAGGCAGCAATCTCTTCGCCAATTGTATTATGGCATTGGATGCGGAAACCGGCAAGATGAAATGGTATTACCAGACCATTCATCATGATTTGTGGGACCGGGATATTCCCTGCCCGCCCAACCTTACTACGGTTAAGCATAACGGTAAGATGGTAGACGTGGTGGTGCAGGCCACCAAAGATGGATTGGTATATGTTTTGGATCGCGATAGCGGTACCTCACTCTTCCCGGTAGAAGAACGGCCGGTGCCTGTGAACGGTTTACCCGGTGAGCATCCTTATGCAACACAGAAGTTTCCCTTAAAACCCCTCCCCTTTGCAAAACAAGTGATTGCTTCTGAAGAAGACATTACCAATATATCGCCAGAAGCACATGCGTATGTAAAACAACGCTTATCACAGTTTCCGCTGCCCGCCAATAAATTTATGCCACCTAACACCACAGGTACATTGCTCTTTGGTTATAGCGGTGGTGCAGAATGGGG
>DATJGC010000433.1:0-8979 GCA_035495345.1 Chitinophagaceae bacterium
GAGCCTGCCTACGATGGAAGCACGCCAATTGACTATCAGCGCTGCACTGCCGCAAAACCTTGTATGCTGCCAGTTGGCATCTACCAAAAATCTTGTGCCAATGCCATTGCGCCCGCCAATATCCGTAAGACAGTTGGCCACGCCCAGTGAAATGCCGGCTTGCCAAACAATGCCTTTTAATGGTTGCCCTTCGGGCGATGAAGAACGCTGACCCATGATGCCATACCAAAACAATAACGCCGGCAACAGGCAGGCCATGATCTTGCTTTTCATACAGATGGTTTAGGCATCAATCTAGCAGTTATGCCATAAAGCCTGCTGCTGCGATGGATGTTTTATCACCCGTAAAAAAGCAGAAAATAACGTTGAAAAAAATGTGAGAAAGGAGCAAGGGGTGCAGACTGCCAATCCGCTTAACCCTCGTTGGGGTCAATGGGGGAGATTAACTGCCGTGGCAGTATTTTCTTTTGGTAATACTTGCACACCGGCCGTAAACCGCAGATACCGCATTTGGGATTGCGGGCAATACAGATATAACGACCGTGCAGGATGAGCCAGTGATGCGTTTTATGAATCAGCGCTGTTGGAATAAATTGCACCAGTTGTTTCTCCGTAGCCAGCGGTGTTTTAGCGTTAATAGTGAGGCCAATGCGCGCAGAAACCCGAAACACATGTGTATCTACCGCCATATTGGGTTGCTGGTCTATCACCGAGGTAATTACATTGGCTGTTTTTCTGCCCACGCCCGGCAGTAAGACCAGTTCTTCTACCGTCATGGGCACCTGTCCATTGAAATCTTTTACCAGCATTTTTGCCATACCCATCAGGTGCCGGGTTTTGTTGCCGGGGTAAGAAATGCTTTTAATCAACGCAAACAGGTCATCATAGCTTGCTTCTGCCAGGCTTTCTGCATCAGGATATTTATCAAAGATGGCGGGCGTGGTAAGGTTTACGCGTTTATCCGTGCATTGTGCGGATAGTATAACGGATACCAGTAGTTGATAAGGATTATCATAGATCAATTCTGTGGCAGCTTCCGGGTTGTGTTCCTGGAAATAGGCCAAAACAAAACTGAATTTTTCTTTGCGCGTCAAGTGAAAATTGATTTATCGTTTTTAACAGCAGGTGCTGCGCATTGTAAATTTTATTGAAAGAGATCCTATAGCCGTTGTTGCTAAGCGCTGTCTCATTCTTACGCCACGTCTTTCTGGTGTTCTATGATAAAAGTAATCAGTTCTTCCAGCGGGGTGTTTATGCGTGAGAGCGCATCGGTAATATCATCCCTGTTTACCTGTGCTGCAAAAGACAGGTTCTTCAATTTTTTTAGGACGCTCTTGCTGTCCATACCCTCGTACCGGGTAGGGCGTATCAATGCCGCGGCATGGATGAAGCCAGACAACTCATCAAATGCATAGATCATTTTATCCATGGTATTCACGGGTTCTACACCAAAATAGCGTGGACCGTGAGATGCAATGCAATGAATAATGTCAGGGTCTATATTCATCGACTCCAGTTTTTCAATAATGACCCTGCAATGGTCGTTCGGAAATTTTTCCCAGTCGGCATCATGCAACAGGCCGGCCAGTTGCCAGCGCTGGGCGGTTGGCGCATCTGCAGCTTCTTTTTCCAGTGCCCAGGCTTTCATAAGAGCGCCTACCTGTTTCATGTGTAGTTGCAATTTTTCATTGGGCACCCACTCCTGCAGTAATGCCATTGCATCTTCTACAGACATGGTATTGCCGGCATTGGCAGGGTCTCCAAAAACAGAACGGCCGAGATGGTGGACAGACATAATAATTGTTTAAGCGCTAAATATAAAACAGGACGGGCAACTTCTAACAACTGTGGCTACACTTGGTTGATGAGAAAGAGAATTAGTTAGGGCGGACAGATAGAGGGTAACACTTTTATATCATTGTTGTCCGGTTAATCTTTTAAGTGATCGGCCTCAAAGCCGGCCGGGCTTCTCACCCGCAACGCCGCTGTGTTTTACTTTTAAGCTATAACTGAGCTGTAGTAAGCTTTTCAGCCATTGCATGGTTGAGCTGTAGTACAAAGCTCAGGGAAAACCGAAGGTTCATCAATTCCATAAAGATTAATTGGCGCATTGATAAAACGAAGGCGGCTTTTGCGGGCGTTGGTGTCTGCATCGCCTTTGTAAGGCCCTTGCTCGGCAAACTAGTACCGGAGCCACTTCCACAAAGCATTTATGAGAAAAGTAACGTATGTTTCCCGGACACCAGTGCTTTTATATTACCAATGAACGCAGCAGACCGGATAAAAATTTGATACAAATCGGTGCGGAATGCGGTCCAAAGTAGGACGATGAAATTTACCTGTCAAAATTTTT
Organism: Chitinophagaceae bacterium; assembly: GCA_035495345.1. Taxonomy (GTDB): domain Bacteria; phylum Bacteroidota; class Bacteroidia; order Chitinophagales; family Chitinophagaceae; genus JACMLD01. The sequence continues at coordinate 2,354 of DATJGC010000433.1, forward strand.
ATTGATAATCAGATGATTACAAGAGCTGGTTGGAAAAATAGACTTCGTTTTTTTGGTTTATCCATCTGGGGAACCTTACCTTCGCAGTCCTAAAAATTATGGCTTCCGGGATAGCGGCGGTCTTCACAAAAAATAAGAAAACAATGAGCAAATTACATTTCACAACCAAACATGCAAATGCGGCTACCGTACAACGTGACTGGTATGTTGTAGACGGTACTAATCAAACCGTAGGACGCATGAGCGCAAGAATTGCCGCCGTACTGCGGGGCAAGAACAAAGCCTATTTTACACCGCATGTAGATTGTGGCGATTTTGTAGTAATCATCAACGCAGACAAGGTAGTATTTACCGGAAACAAAGCAGATGATAAGATGTACCAGAATTTTAGCGGTTACCCCGGTGGTTTGCGCGAAGAAGCGGCCAAGGACCTGTTAAGACGCCGCCCTGAGGTTGTACTTGAAAGAGCTATTAAAGGTATGTTGCCAAAGAACCGTCTTGGCAGGCAGATGTACAAAAAACTGTTTGTATATGCAGCCCCGCAACATCCGCACACTGCACAACAACCTAAAGCACTTACATTCTAAAACAGCGGTGGGTGATGTGTTGTACCGGTAGTTCTACTGCCACGCTGAACAACCCAACATCGCTGCTCAAAAACAAATAAATGGAAAAGCAAAAAAATGCCGTTGGTCGCCGTAAAGCCGCTGTTACCCGTGTATTCCTTACAAAGGGAGAGGGCAAGGTTACCGTCAATGATAAGGATTACAAAACTTACTTTCCGTTGGTTTACCTGCAAAACCAGGTTGAACTGCCTTTGAAAACCATTGAGGCCACAGACAAATTTGATGTGGTTATCAACGCTACCGGTGGTGGTGTAAAAGGACAGGCAGAAGCCGCCAAATTAGGTATTGCACGCGCACTGCTGGAAGTAAACCCAGAGTTTCGCCCTGCACTTAAGGCCGCTGGTTTATTACACAGAGATCCAAGAGTGGTTGAACGTAAGAAACCCGGTAAGAAGAAAGCACGCAGAAGCTACCAGTTCAGCAAACGTTAAGGAAGCGCCATTTACCGGCAGCCATGTGCTGTGGTTTGGGCAGGTATTATATATTATTTAATAAAAAAGCTAGAAGCTGAATGCTGATAGCTACAAGCTAACAAAATACAATGGAAAACAACACTTCATTACAACAGCAATTATTAGACGCTGGTGTGCATTTTGGTCACCTGCGTAAGAAGTGGAATCCCAAGATGCTGCCTTACATCTTTGCTGAAAAGAAAGGCATCCATATCATTGACCTTAACAAAACAACCGAAAGCCTGCAGGAAGTATCCGGTATTCTGAAACAGATTGCACGCAGCGGTAAGAAGATCATGTTTGTGGGCACCAAGAAACAGGCAAAGGAAATTGTTACGGATTGTGCAAAGCGCATTAACATGCCCTTTGTTACAGAACGCTGGCTGGGTGGTATGCTTACCAATTTCAATACCGTTCGTAAGAGCGTAAAGAAAATGCAGAGCATAGAAAAAATGCTTACAGACGGTACACTGGAAAGTATCACCAAGAAAGAACGTCTTACTTTAACCCGTGATAAAGAAAAAATGGAGAAGGTGCTGGGTGGTATCGCTCAGCTCGGTCGTGTGCCTGCAGCGCTTTTCCTGATAGATATCGGCCATGAGCATATTGCACTGGCAGAAGCCAAACGCCTTGGCATTCTTACATTTGGTATGGTAGACACCAACTGTGATCCTAATAAAGTGGATTACGCTATCCCAGCCAATGACGATGCTACAAAATCAATTGCCATCATTGTGAATTATATTGTTGCCGCCATTGCTGAAGGGTTAACTGAACGCCAGGCAGCCAAAGATGAGGAAGGTGATGATGTAAACGATGATGAAAAGGAAAGAAAAGCAGCTCGCCTGCAGGCTGAAGCGGATGCAGAAGGCAACCGCGGTGGCAGAGGTCGCGGACCAGGCGGTCCCGGCGGTGCCGGCGGCCCGGCCAAACGCCGTGTGGGTGGACCAGGTGGTGGTGGCGGTGGCGCCCGCAGACCAGGTGGTGGCAGGTAATGCCCGCAGTGGAGGCATTGTGAACAATGGCTTTGCGCTTATGCATGGCCGTTGGTGAGTATGGATAACTGTAACAGCCTGCGTGAAGCAAATAATGCACGAACGGCAAATGGATGTTCTTACATTGTGAATTTTTAATTTAATAGTATGTCAACAGTAACAATAAGCGCGCAGGATATCAATAAGCTGCGCCAGATGACCGGCGCTGGTATGATGGATTGTCGTAAAGCGCTCACAGAAACCAATGGTGATTTTGAAGCAGCTATTGACTGGTTGCGTAAGCAGGGACAAAAAGTGGCTGCCAAACGTAGCGACCGTGAAGCAAAAGAAGGTGTAGTTATTGCACAAACCACCGCGGACAACAAAACCGGGTTGGTAATATGCGTTAGCTGCGAAACTGACTTTGTAAGCAAGAACGCAGACTTTGTTGCCTTTGTACAAAGCATTGCGGATGCTGCAGTAGCCAACAATGTAAAAAGTGTTGAAGAACTGAATGAAGTAAGCGTAAACGGGGTTAAAGTAGCAGAGCTTATCAACGATAAACTGGCTTCTATTGGCGAAAAAATAGGCATCAACAAGTTTGAAAGAGTAGATGCGCCCTATGTAGCCGCTTATATTCATGGTGCTTACCGCATGGGTGTACTGGTAGGCCTCAGCAAGGAAGCTAAAGAAGCCGGTAAAGATGTTGCCATGCAGATTGCTGCTATGAACCCCGTAGCGGTAGATGCGGCCTCTGTACCTCCTGCTACCATTGCACGTGAGAAAGATATTATTGTGGAACTGATGAAACAGGATCCTAAAATGGCTGGCAAGACAGATGATATGCTGGCTAAAATTGCCGATGGTAAAATGGGCGCGTTCTTTAAAGAACAAACCCTGCTGGCGCAGGCATTTGTAAAAGATGCTGGCAAATCAGTAGGCGATTACCTGAAAGAAACAGGTGTTACCGTTACAGAATTTAAAAGAGTGGCCCTGGGTTAAGACCGGCTACAGCATATAATAGAAGAGGGAAGGTGCAAACCTTCCCTCTTTTTTGTGGTATGCCGTCAGGAAGATAGTTTCCACCTGGATAATTTGATGGGATGTATGTATAAAGTGCGTTCCGGAAAATTAGCAAAGAGAAACCCAAGGTCAGACTGGTACTTTTTTTCAAAGGCGCCCACCGTAGTAGGGTTCCATAGGGTGAGGCCGTGCATGCCCAGTGTGGCTTCTGTGCTTACTGCCGGCACCGATAAGGCAAACGCTGTTGGCAGCGCCACTTCAACAAACAGGTTCAATGCAGCAAAAGTACCGCAATAAGCAATCATGTCTTTCACCGCGCCATTGGGTACAATGCAAAGATCAGAATACGCACCCACCAGCGGGTATTGCAACCGGCGTTTGAATAAAAGGTCTTTAATGTTGACTGTATAATTTTTGATGACCCTTTTCTTGTATTCAAAGTCGGCCTTTGTAAACGGGATCTTTTTCAGTGGCCGCAAAGCAAATTGCAAAGAAAGCTTTGGGGTAAAGTGAAGCCCGTGTCTTGCCAGTTTATTCTTTGCTTCTTCATAACTGGGCAAAAATTTGCTGATTTCTATGCCGCGTTGTTTTACTGTGAAGCGGGCGGCTTCCACAATGCCGGGCCAGTAAGGCGCAAAAGGGCGGTTGGGCGAGGTCTGTGTAAGATCAGTCAGCAAAAAAATATCCGGCATAAAGCCAGAATAATGGGTAATGCTAAACGACTCTTTATAATTGTGTTCATTGATGGAGGGGTTCAAAATAAGATCATCACCCACAAACATATAATGGTCGTAATTGTGCACCGAAAGCTGTTCCAGTGCCTTGGCAATATAACCCTGGAAATAAAATGAATTTTCATATACCGCAATTACCTGTGGATCATTACCACGGTAAAAGGGCATAATAAAATAAATATTGGAGAAGCGCGGTTGGTACAGCTTCTTCAGCTTTTCAATATTGGCTTCGTAATTATGGTTGAACAGTATAACAAGGGCAACATTTGACATGCACAAATAATTTGGTTAAAGAAGGCCGGCAGGCTGCGGTAGCAGTACCGGATCAATTTCAATGCCGTACAATATTAATGCTGCTTATTTAATTCGTCGCTAAGCACAAAGGCCGCTTCAATGGCTTTATCCATATTGTAGTATTCCCATTCTGCAAAGCGACCCAGCAAATAGATATTATGGCGTTTAAGCACTTCCTTGGCAGCGGCAATTTCTTTACGTGTTCTATCGTCTTGTATAACATAAGAGCTTGGCTCATAATTAAAAGCCAGCGGGTGAAGGTTACCGGGTAGTTTCTTAATTTCTTCTGTCATTACCTCATAATCTACTTTTCCGGAAAATTCTACCACACAGGTCTTGCGTGAAGAGCCGCGGTTATTGGAGCTGCTGAAATTGCCGGTATAGATGATACGGTGCGCACGGGTGAAGTTTTGTGGTATGTAAAGCCAGGAAATATTGTTGTCGTCCGTTTCACAAAAGAGGTTAGAAGTGCCATTGGCCTGCAGCCCTTCAAGGTAAGCAATATCTACGCCATTGGTTTGCAGCAATTCTTTACAGTAGGCGGGCAGCTGGCGGATATCACCACAATAGACCAGTGCTTCAAAAGCATCCTGACCTTCTACTGATAATTTGCCATCCTTTTCCTGAATACTGGTAACCTGGTTGCCGGTTTGTATGGTCAGATCTTTTTTCATTCTGTCTACAATGAATTGTGATCCGTTTTCTTTTGGATAAAAGAAATGCGCGTGTACCATTTCCTTTTCTTCCTCGCGCAGGATATTGCTTTGTATAATGTCTAGCAGGTTGGGCATGGGCAATTTTCCTTCCAGCCATTCCAGCGGTACCTTTGTGAGATCTGTGCGCCAGATTTTTTCATTGTAGGGCTTGAAGTATATTTCATAGAGCGTGGCACCAAAATTCCGCTGCAGAAAATCTTCAAAGTGTTTTGATTGAAAGGGACTGATAGCAGGCAGTTTGCTGAGTTCTATCAACTCTGCGGTAATTTGTTTTATCAGCGGTTTATCCAGCAGGTAAAGATAATTTTCAATAGGGTAGCCCAAGAGTTTGTCGTTGAACAACACTTTTGCGTTACGGGTTACTTTTACAAATTCCTCATCGCGGTTAAAATAAGACCAGAACCAGTCGAGCACCTTTTTATTCTTAGAGTTAAATACATGGCCACCCACTTTGTGAAAAAGACAATCGTTCACGCGGTCGCACTTAATCAGTCCGCCTGGCCGGGTATTCTTTTCAAAAAGTACTACCTCGTTGTTGCTGTTCAGCATGTTGGCGATGCTGAGGCCGGAGATGCCTGTTCCTATAACCCCTATTTTCATGGTGTAACTGTTTATTCGTTTTTAATTGAGCCTTCGCATAAGAATGCACTTTTACCATTGAACCGGTAATTTATTATCAGCTAAAGGCAATATTTGTTAGTATGATAGATGAAAGCGCCATATGGGGCAAACGAAGAGCGGTAAGCCTCTTAAATTTAAGCACAGAGCAGCAAGCGTACTCCCGGCTTATCAGGGAGGAATAGGATTACGAGGGGCAAAACTAAGCAAAAAAATGGCAACCTGCCAGTGATTGGGGATATTCTTCGGCGCATGTTTGCTGTGCATTGAACAGCAGTGCACTGTACAGGCAGCGGCGGGCAAGCCCCTCCCGATTTAATTCTTATATTCGCACCCAATTTATAGTTATGGAATTAAAGTATAAACGTGTTCTGCTGAAATTGTCTGGCGAGGCCCTGATGGGTAAGGGTGAAGATGGCTATGAGCCGCTGAATTCTGCGCTGTTGTCGCAATACGCAAAAGAGGTAAAGACCATTGTAGATGCCGGCACCGAAGTGGCCATTGTAATTGGCGGAGGCAATATCTATCGCGGTATGAACGAAGCGGAAACAGGCATTGAACGCGCACACGGAGATTATATGGGCATGCTGGCCACCGTTATTAACGGAATGGCATTGCAGGCCGCGCTTGAAAAAGCCGGCGTATATACCCGTTTACAGAGCGCTATAAAAATGGAGCAGATAGCTGAACCCTACATACGCCGGCGTGCTATGCGGCATGTAGAGAAAGGGCGCGTGGTTATTTTTGCCGCCGGAACCGGCAATCCTTATTTTACTACCGATACTGCCGGATCATTACGCGCCATTGAAATAAAGGCCGAAGTGATATTAAAGGGCACAAGGGTAGATGGCATCTATACGGCCGACCCGGAAAAAGATCCCACGGCTACAAAATATGATACCATCAGTTTTGCCGAGTGTATTTCAAAAAACCTGAAGGTGATGGACATGACCGCATTTACACTTTGTATGGAAAACCAATTGCCCATTATTGTGTTTGATATGAATAAGCCCGGCAACCTGCTAAGGGTAGTTTGCGGTGAGAACGTAGGTACGCTGGTAAAATGATTTCACTGTTTTTAGTAGTGCGGTGATCAGGTAAAGGAATAGATAGTAGCGCAAGCTTTTAAAAATATTGTATGGACATTGCAGGTATCAGGAAAGACTACCGGCAGCAATCGCTGTTGGAA
>DATJGC010000434.1:0-12949 GCA_035495345.1 Chitinophagaceae bacterium
GTTGCAGCAGATTCAGCAGCAGCTTACCGGTGCCGGCAATCCTTCCCGGCAAATGGGCACCGCAAAAGTGGCCGTAGTAATGCCTTCTCACAGCAGGTTTATGCCACCGGTAGAAGAAATAGCCGATGTGCCTGTTGCGGCTATAGCCCAAAAAGCGCCAGCACCGCGGGTTGCAGAGACCGCTCCCTTGCCGGAAGCAGCCAAACCAAGACAGGAGGAACCTGCCAAACCCATTAAAAATGAAAAATCCTGGTTTGCAGACCCCCTGAGAGAAATACCCACCCTGAGCCAGCAAGCCAGTGCAAAAGAGCTAAATGATACCATTGGACAAAACGGCACCTCACTCAATGATACCTTAAAGACAGAAAAAACAGAACTGGCGGCCGTACTAACGGACATGCCTATACGAGATTTAAAGAAGGGCATTGGCATCAACGACCGTTATGTATTTTTAAGCGAACTCTTCCGCGGTGATGATGCCATGTATGAAAGAAGTATCAAAACCATCAATGGGTTTCGTATTTTGGCTGAAGCTGAATACTGGATAGAACGTGAGTTAAAGGTGAAGCTGGGTTGGGATGACGGCAAGGCTACCACGCAACATTTCTATCAGTTGGTTAAAAGGCGCTTCTCGTAAATAAAGTCCATTATTTTTTGCGTGGCACCCCGCTGGCTTAACACATAGCTTCCCGCCGCCGTTGCTGCTTCCTTGTATAAAGCCTCGTTGGTCAGTAAATTTTCCAGCAGTTGTTCCAGTGCCAGTGCATTTTCAATGGCAAAAGCACCTCCCCTTTCCACCAGGTCTACCGCCTCCGCAAATTTTTCATACACCGGACCAAACACCACGGGCTTACTGTAAACGGCTGCTTCCAGTACATTGTGCACGCCATCATTGCCAAAGCCACCGCCTACATAGGCAATGGTTGCGTATTTATACAGCGTAGCCAGCAAGCCGATATTATCCACTATCAGCACGTTAGCGTTGCCCTGTGAAGGTGCTGGCGTCAACAAATTTTCATCTTTGCTTTGCTGTTGCAGTAGGGAATACCGGATGCTATGTTTAAATAATTTTTCGATCTGCCGGATATGCTCTTCGTCTATTTCATGGGGGGCAATAATGAATTTTATTTCAGGGTGGGCATTGGCAAAATGGTCCAGCTCTTCCTCATCTTCCTCCCAGGTGCTGCCCGCCACAATTACCGGCGAGGCACCGGTAAACTGTTCCACCAGCGGCAGGCCGCGGGCATCTTCCGCTATCTCAATCACCCTGTCGAACCGCGTATCGCCGCTTACGCTTACATTTTCATAATAGCCAATGCTGCCCAGCAGTTTCTTGGAGGCCTGGTTCTGCACGAAAAGCCAGGTAAAACAGCCCAGCATTTGCCGGTGAAATTGCCCCCAACCCGCAAAAAAAGGCTGGCTGGGCCTGAAGATACCGGCCACCAGCAGCAAGGGCGTACGCGTTTTTTGCAGCTGGCGGAGGTAATAATACCAGTACTCATATTTTATCCATACTACCAGCACGGGCTTTACCGTAGCTACCCATTGGGCGGCATGGGCGGGGCTGTCTGCCGGCAGGTAACAAACAAAGTCTGCTTTGTCATAATTTTTTCTGATCTCATAGCCTGAGGGCGAGAAGAAACTGAGGAGGATGCGATAATGGCTGTATTGGGTGCGAATGCGCTCCAGCAGGGGGCGCGCCTGTTCAAACTCTCCAAGAGAGGCACAGTGAAACCATACAATGGGGCGGGCATCTGCCCCTACAAATGCGGAGACCCGGGTGACAACATCTTTACGTCCTGATAACCAGCGCTTTGCCTTTTCATTGAACGGAGACAGCAATAACGCCCCCAACCTGTACAATGCCAGGAAGCACCTGTAAACCAGTATCGTCAGCGTAATAAGCAATTAAGTATACACAAATCTAAAATCAAACTTTCACCCTACCTATATTTTATTATTTTTGCGGCAAATTAAAAGTCACTGATGCTCCCAATACAAATGGTTGACCTTAAGCAGCAATACCAGCATATCAAAGAGGATATTGACAAAGGCATCCACGCAGTACTGGACAGTTCAGCCTATATTAATGGCAAACCCGTACAGGAATTTGCCAACAGCCTGGCCAGCTACCTGGGCAGTAAACACGTTATCCCCTGCGCCAACGGCACCGATGCGTTGCAGATAGCCATGATGGCGCTTGGACTGCAACCCGGCGACGAAGTAATTACGCCCTCTTTTACTTATGTGGCCACTACCGAAGTAATTGCGCTGCTAAGGCTTACACCAATATTTGTAGAAGTAGACAAAAAGACTTTTTGTATAGACCCTGCGGCCATTCGCAAGGCCATTACGCCCAAAACAAAGGCCATTGTACCCGTTCATTTGTACGGCCAGGCTGCTGATATGGAAACGATCATGCAGATTGCGGCAGAACATAACCTGTTTGTCATTGAAGACAATGCACAGGCCATTGGCAGCGATGTTCAGTTCTCCAACGGCCAGAAGAAAAAAACAGGCACCATTGGCACCGTAGGCACTACTTCCTTCTTTCCCTCCAAAAACCTTGGATGCTATGGTGATGGCGGCGCAATATTTACGGATGATGATGCACTGGCGCACAAACTGCAAATGATTGCCAATCACGGGCAGAGCCGCCGCTACTACCATGACCTGGTAGGTTGTAACAGCCGGCTGGATACCATACAGGCCGCGGTACTGAATGTTAAACTGAAGAAACTGGATGAATATATTGAGGCCAGAAGAAAAGTGGCTTATTTTTATGACGATGCCTTTGCGGGTCATCCAAAGCTGACCACGCCCTTCCGCTCTTCCTTTACAAAACATGTGTTTCACCAGTATACTTTGCTGGTAGAAGGAGCAGACAGGAACGGGCTGCAGCAGTTTCTTGCCGATGCCGGCATTCCCTCCATGATCTATTATCCTGTGCCTGCCCACCGCCAGCAAATGTTTGCTTCCTTTGGCGGCGCTTCCTTTCAACTGCCGGTAACAGACTGGCTTACGGAGCGCGTAATATCATTGCCCATTCATACTGAAATGGACAATGAACAACTTGCCCTGATTGCTTCCAAAGTAGCCGAATACCTGAAATAAACATTCATCATAATTAAACCCCTCGCCCCATGAAGATAGCTGTAGTAGGAACAGGATACGTAGGATTGGTTACTGGTACCTGCTTCGCAGAAACCGGCAACGACGTAACCTGTGTTGATATTGATAAAAGTAAAGTTGAAAAACTTAGCAACGGTCAGATCACTATTTACGAACCCGGCCTGGAAAAGTTATTCCTGCGCAACCTGAAAGAAGAACGCCTTCGTTTTACCACCTCCCTGGAAGAAGGCATTAAAGAAGCTGCCATCATCTTCCTGGCACTGCCCACTCCTCCCGGCGAAGACGGTTCCGCAGATCTTAAATATATACTTGGTGTATCAGACCACCTTGGTAAAATACTGACAGACTACAAAGTTATCATTGATAAAAGTACCGTACCGGTAGGCACTGCAGAAAAAGTACATGCTGCCATTGCCGCCAATTACAAGGGAGAATTTGATGTAGTGTCTAACCCCGAGTTTCTGCGCGAAGGTGTTGCCGTAGACGACTTCATGAAACCAGACCGCGTGGTAGTGGGCACATCTTCAGAAAGAGCCCGTAAAATTTTACATGACCTGTACAACCCGTTTGTACGGCAGGGTAACCCCATCATCTTCATGGATGAGCGCTCGGCAGAACTTACAAAATATGCTGCCAACTCATTTTTGGCTACCAAGATCACATTTATGAATGAGATTGCGCTGCTTTGTGAGAAGCTGGGTGCAGATGTAGACATGGTACGCAGGGGCGTAGGCAGTGATGAACGCATTGGAAAAAGATTTCTCTTCCCCGGCATTGGTTATGGCGGTAGCTGTTTTCCGAAAGATGTGCAGGCGCTCGTTAAGTCTTCGCAGGATGTAAAATATGAATTCAAGATTCTGAATGCAGTGATGGATATTAATGAGAAGCAGAAACTGCACCTCATGCCAAAAATCCAAAACTACTTTAAAGGAAAACTGAAAGGAAAGAAATTTGCGATGTGGGGTCTTGCCTTCAAGCCTAATACAGATGATATCCGCGAAGCGCCCGCCCTGTATATGATTGATGCGCTATTGGCAGAAGGCGCCAGCGTTTGTGCCTTTGACCCGGAAGCCATGCCCAATGTAAAGCAGTTGCTGGGCGATAAAATTGGTTATGCAGAAAACCAGTATGATTGCCTTAAAGATGCAGACGCGCTGATCATTGCCACTGAATGGAATGAGTTTCGGACACCCAACTTTCTGAAGATTGTGACATCTCTCAGGAACAAAGTAATTTTTGATGGCCGCAATTTATTTGATACCAGCGCCATAAAAGAACTGGGTTTTTATTATGAAAGCGTGGGCAGGGCTACTGCCATTCCATCTAACGGTCAACAAACAAAATAAACTTCATGCATCAGAAAAGAGTATTGGTAACAGGCGCCGCCGGTTTTCTCGGCTCTCACCTGTGCGATCGCTTCATAAAGGAAGGCTTTACGGTCATTGGTATGGATAACCTGGTAACAGGTGATCTCAGAAATATTGAACACCTGTTTAAGCTAAAGGAATTTGAATTTTATCACCACGATGTTTCCAAATTCATTCATATTCCCGGGCAGCTGGATTATATTTTAAACTTTGCTTCGCCCGCCAGCCCCATTGATTATCTTAAGATACCCATCCAGACTTTAAAAGTGGGTTCACTGGGTACCCATAATTGCCTGGGCCTTGCCAAAGCAAAGAAAGCACGGATACTGGTGGCCTCTACCTCAGAAATCTATGGAGACCCATTGGTGCACCCACAAAATGAGGAGTACTGGGGCAATGTAAACCCTGTTGGTCCGCGCGGCGTGTATGATGAAGCCAAACGCTTCCAGGAAGCCATTACCATGGCCTACCATAATTTTCACGGGGTTGAAACAAGAATTGTACGCATCTTTAATACTTACGGTCCGAGAATGCGCCTGAACGACGGAAGAGCATTGCCGGCATTCATTGGCCAGGCATTGCGTGGCGAAGACCTCACCGTTTTTGGCGATGGATCACAAACCCGCAGTTTTTGTTATGTAGACGACCTGGTAGAAGGTATCTACCGGTTACTGCTAAGCGATTATCACCTTCCGGTAAATATTGGCAACCCCAATGAAATATCGCTTAAAGATTTTGCGGAAGAAATTATAAAGCTAACGGGCACCAAACAGAAAATTGTATACAAGCCTTTGCCTACCGACGACCCCAAGCAGCGCAAGCCGGATATCACACGGGCGATGGAAGTGCTGGGATGGTCACCAAAGGTAAACCGGGCAGAAGGATTGAAGATTACCTACGAGTATTTTAAATCGCTGCCCAAAGAAGAGCTGGTAAAACAGCCAAAGGAATTTGTAAGTATTATGTAATTGGAAGAAATTAAAGTACCAGCACAATGAATAATAACTCCAGGGTTATATTAGTAACAGGCGGCGCAGGTTTTATAGGCTCGCATGTGGTAAGGCTTTTTGTAAACAAATATCCTGCTTACAAAATAGTGAATATGGATGCGCTTACCTATGCAGGCAACCTGGAAAACCTGAAAGACGTGGAGCAGGCGCCCAACTATGTTTTTGAAAAAGGCGATATTACCAGTGAAGAAGAGGTAGAGCAACTGTTTAACCGCTATCAGTTTGATGGCGTAATACACCTGGCCGCTGAAAGCCATGTAGACAGAAGCATCATGGATCCGCTGGCCTTTGTAAAAACAAATGTGCTGGGTACCGTTACCCTGCTGAATACCTGCCGCAAACACTGGAAAGACAATAGCAGCGGCAAGCTTTTCTACCATGTTTCTACAGATGAGGTGTACGGCTCGCTGGGCAAGGAAGGCTTTTTTACTGAAGCAACCCCTTACGATCCGCATTCACCGTATTCAGCGTCTAAAGCCGCGTCTGACCATTTTGTAAAAGCCTATCATGATACCTACGGGCTGCCCGTTATACTGAGCAACTGCTCTAACAATTATGGCTCTCACCATTTCCCGGAAAAGCTGATTCCGCTGATGATCAACAATATCAAAAACAATAAGCCACTACCCGTATATGGTAAGGGAGAGAATGTGAGAGACTGGCTCTTTGTAGAAGATCATGCAAGAGCAATAGATACCATTTTTCACAAGGGCAAAGTGGGTGAAAGTTATAATATCGGCGGTTTTAATGAATGGAAAAACATAGATATTGTACACCTGCTCTGCGATATCATGGACCGGAAATTGTCGCGGCCCGCAGGCAGCAGTGCCAAACTGATTACCTATGTTAAAGACAGGCCGGGGCACGACCTCCGCTATGCCATTGATGCTACAAAACTGAATAAAGAATTAGGATGGACGCCTTCATTGCAATTTGAAGAAGGACTGGAGAAGACCGTTGACTGGTACCTGAACAACGAAGACTGGATAAACGATATCACCACCGGCAATTACCAGCATTATTATGCTGAGCAGTATGCACGCCGGTAAACAGAAACGATAATCAACCGCGGGCGCAGGCGCCCACTACACCAAAAGACCGCTATATTCAATGCCGTTTATAAAAACTGAGTTCCCAGACCTGTTAATTTTTGAGCCCGCTGTATATGGCGATGAGCGCGGTTATTTCTTTGAGTCTTATAACCAAAATACTTTTTTGCGAGACGGCAACCTGCGGCTGCAATTTGTGCAGGATAACCAGGCACGCTCTGTATATGGCGTGGTACGTGGATTGCATTTTCAAAAAAACCCGCACTCACAAACAAAGCTGATAAGAGCGCTGGAAGGAACCATTCTTGATGTGGTGGTTGACCTGCGTGTTGGTTCACCCACCTATGGCAAAGTATACACTATAGAACTTTCATCAGAAAATAAGAAGCAATTGCTGGTGCCCAAGGGCTTTGCCCACGGTTACTCTGTACTCAGCGAAACAGCAGAGGTCTTTTATAAATGCGATGATTTTTACAATAAAGAAACCGAGGGAGGTCTGCTGTACAATGACCCGGCATTGAAGATCGATTGGAAGATTCCTGCCAATAAGATGATACTTTCCGGCAAAGACAACCTCTACCCTGTTCTTGCTGATTGCCAGCATAACTTTGTATTTCAACAATCTTAGTATGGCTACACCTGTTGTACTTGTTACGGGGGCCAATGGCCAGTTGGGCAGTGCCCTGCGTTCAATAGCAGGCAATTACCCGGGCTTGCAGTTTCTTTTTGTAACCCATGCCACATTACCGCTGGAAGATGCAGCCGCAGTACACGCATTGCTCATGGAGCAGGCGCCCGCTTATTGTATAAACTGTGCCGCCTATACCGCAGTAGACAAAGCAGAAACAGAACGTGAGCAGGCCATGCTGGTGAATGCCAACGCAGCCGGCATACTGGCGGCCGCCTGCAAAGTAGCTGGCACAAAATTCATTCATGTTTCTACGGATTATGTTTTTGCAGGCAATGGTGAGCGCCCCTATAAAGAAGCTGACGCTACGGCACCCGTAAATTATTATGGTGCCACCAAACTGGCCGGAGAACAACAATGCCAGCAGGTGAATGCAGAAAGTATCATTGTACGCACCTCTTGGGTGTATTCTGCTTTCGGCAATAATTTTGTAAAGACCATGCTACGCCTGATGCGGGAGCGCACCAGTATTAACGTGGTAAATGATCAATTGGGCTCGCCTACGTATGCCATTGACCTTGCGGAAGCACTATTGTCTGTAATTGAGGGAACTATAAATGGCCATCATGCGTGGGTACCTGGTATTTATCACTACAGCAATGAAGGCATTATCAGTTGGTTTGATTTTGCTGCCGCCATTCAGCAGCTCTCCGGAAGTAATTGCACTGTACAGCCAATACCCAGCAGCGCCTTTCCTACGCCCGCTAAACGGCCTGCCTATTCAGCCATGGATAAGGGGAAAATAAAAAAAATATTTGGGCTGCATATCCCTGATTGGCAGCAAAGCCTGCTGGCCTGTATCAGAAGTCTTCAATAACAATTACACATTACCGTTAGCAAGCGCTTCATCCGGGCGCAGCGTTTTGTGAGAAAGTGCATAAACGCTGCAGGCGGCCAGTACAATCATAAATGGTTCTACAGGGTAAGTGTAGCGCTGCATGGCAAAATATACAATGTGCACCAGGGTAACAATAACAAAAGGAATTATCAGTATCAGTACCTTATACTCCTTGCGATGCCGCCAGAAAGCCGGAAGGCCAAAGACAATTAAAAAAAAGTTGCCCAGCCCGATAATGATTCTTGTAATAAGCATACGGCCTGAAGGTGTTGCGGCTGCATAAAAACCCCAGAGCTCCCAAAGATTAGCCGCCCTGCTTTTTATATACGCCACCGGTGCTTTTTTTAGTGTGTCTAAATACAGTTGCACCGCCTTTGCATTGGTATTGTATTCAGGATGTTTGTTGGCAAAGTAAA
This sequence comes from Chitinophagaceae bacterium, assembly GCA_035495345.1. GTDB lineage: Bacteria > Bacteroidota > Bacteroidia > Chitinophagales > Chitinophagaceae > JACMLD01. Next base: position 8,501 of record DATJGC010000434.1, read on the forward strand.
AATCAATATGGTTACCGGAGGCAGTAACGGAAGTTAGTGTGTTAAACCGGCTATGGCCAGCAAGTGCAAACTCACCTGTTTTAAGGTAACAATAACTACCTACCAGCAGCAGCGGCAGTAGCCCACCCATTAACAAACGAAGGTTGACCCTTTTTACAAAGAGGGCATCGGCCAGGAACAGCAATACCAATACCGGTAGAAATTCTGTACGCACTAAAGTGGCCAGGCCAAGAAAAATACCACAGAGCCAGTAATTTTTTCTGAAATAAAAATGATAGCCCCCCACCAGGAAGAAGGCTGCGGGCACTTCCGTCATCAGCCAGCGTACATAATTAACCTGCGAAGGAAAAAAAGCAATAATACCCGCTGCCAGCAATGCAACACGGTGATTCTTAAAAACACTACTGGCAATGCAGAAAACAAAGTAAATATTACAAACAGACATGGCAATATTGATCCACAAAAGCGTGCTGATAGCAGCGCTGCCGGCAATCAATTTTACCAGGGCTACAATAAACGGATAGCCATTCGGAAAAAAATTAGTGTAACCGCCCTGCAATAAAGTATCCGCCTGAGAAAAATAATCTTTTGAATCTGTATGAATATTGGGCAGGGGTGCAAAGAAAGCAATGTATATGCGGCAAAGCAGTCCCAGCAGCAGAATTAACCACAAGATCTTTTGCGGATATTCCTTGCTGCCTGGTTTAGCCTTTAGCAAACCAGTCATGCTATTAATGGTATGGTGGGCGATGGTCATGTTACAAGTTTACTGTCCGTTGCCTGCCTTGCATTTTTGGGGCCAACAATGCAAAATCTTAGAACGCGTTTTCATCTCCTTTTACCGTACGGTAAACGGTTAAGAACATAATACGCATATCAAGCCAGATGCTCCAGTTCTCCATGTACCAGATATCATGTTCAATACGTTTCCTGAGTTGCTCTTCATCTTTTATCTCTCCGCGGTAGCCATGCACCTGTGCCCAGCCGGTAACGCCTGGTTTCAGGAACTGCCGTACCATGTACTGTCCCATGATTTTTGAATAATCTTCTGTATGGCGCAACATATGCGGGCGCGGGCCTACAATACTCATTTCTCCTTTAAACACATTGATAAACTGCGGAAACTCATCCAGGCTGGTGCGTCGCATAAACTTACCGATGCGCGTCATACGATCATCATTTCTTTGTGCCTGTTTTATATTGGCTTCATTGTTCACCTTCATGCTTCGAAACTTAAGACAGTTAAAGGTCTTGTTATCTCTGCCGGTTCTTTGTTGGGCAAAAAAGATGGGGCCTTTAGACTCCAGCCAAATGATGAGGCCCAGTATAGGTATCAGCCAGGAAAGAATAAATACAATGACAAGAAAACTTACTACCAGGTCAAAGAATCGTTTTCTGCCCCTGCTGCTTACATCATCCAGCGGCTCGCTGCGCATAGACAAGACCGGCATATCACGCAGGTAGTTGATGTAAACGGGTTGCTTTATAAAAAGACTAAGATCAGGAATTAGCCTGAAACGGATACATTCCTGGTCGGCCTGGCGTATCAGGTCGTAAATAACACTCTCCTGCTCCGGCGCAATGGTAGAATAGATTTCATTGATGTCCATCTTCTTGGAAACCTTCAGTGCATTGCCAATATTGCTCAGTATAGGATAGGTGGAGAGTTCGTGCACGTTCTCTTCTTCCTCGCAGAAACCCATTATCTGTGTGTTCAGGCTTTCTTCTTCAAGATAGGTGGCCAGTTTCTTAGCCATATCATTATAGCCAAGAATGATCACTTTCTTAGAAAGATGTTCTCCATGGCGGAAGTAGTGGCGAAGCAACAGGTAGATAAAACGGTTGAGCAATAAAAAAGTACCACTGAGCACTATCACTGAAATGATAAAGATGCGCGAAAGCTCATTTTGCCGCAAAAAGAAAAGGTACATCATGGTAACGGCCAGCCATAAAACGTATACCCGCATGCTCTTCCTGGCAAAAATCTCGAAAGACATGATATGGTATTCATTGTAGATAGCCGATATCCAGCAGAGCACCAGCCAGGAAGTATTCAGAAAAAGCCAGAACCTGAAATAGGCATTTACAAACTCGGGTTGTATTCTTGAGATAAAGACAAGCGTAAGGGTTACGGCCAGGTTAAGCGTTAACAGGTCGAGCCCGGCAATAGAGGCCTGTAAAAATCTGATAAATCTGCGATTCATAACTAAGAGTTGATCAAACGTGACATTAATACCGTCTTACACGGCTTTCAATACTTCTTCCCAATGTTTCATAATTGATTCTTTGGAGAGAAATTCCTCTGCATAACTGCGTGCATTGGCCTTATACAATTCCATATTATTGTTCAGCGCCTGTTCTATACCTTCTTTCAGTGCAACTGTATTCTCTGGTTCAACCAGCAAACCGGTTTTGTATTTATCAATCACCTGGTAAAGACTTGAGCCCGGTGCTGCAGTCACAATGGGCAGGCCACCTGCTGCCAGAATGCTTACCAGCTTACTGGGCATTACTAGGTCTGTGGCCGATTTCTTCTGCAACACCAGGTGTACATCTGCAGTAGCCAGTAGGGCAGACAAGCGGTGATAGGGTTGCAAAGGATAAAATTGCACATTGGATAAATTGGCTTCTCTTGCACTTGCTTCCAGTTTTTCCCTGCCACCGCCATTGCCGCTGATGATAAAATGAACGGTACTGTCTGTAATAAATGATTTGGCTACTTCCAGTATCATTTCCAATCCCTGCTTTTCACCCACATTGCCGGCATAGAGTACTACCTTATCGCTGTCTTTCAATCCAAATTCTTTGCGCAACGATTCTTCTTTGCGCAAAGGGCGTATGGTTTGCTCATCTACCCAATTAGGAAACAGCACTATTTTGCCTGGCGCAATGCCTTTGGATTCAATCTTCTTTTGCATGCCCGGGCTGATGGTCGAGACCCTGTCGCTTCTTTTTAAAATAAATTTCTCCAGGCCAAACATCACCGAAAGGAACCCTTTGTTTTTTATCATGCCCAGGTCGCGCGCGGCGTCTACCTGCAGGTCCTGCACATGAGTAATCAATTTTGCACCCCTGATGCGGGAATACAATAGCGGTAATAGCCCCAGGTGAAAGGGCGGCGAAATACAGATGACTACATCATACTTTTTCCGGAACAAGGTTCTGAACCATGCTGGCAGCATGGCAGCCACAAATGAAAACTCATGCAATATTCTTTTACCGGCGGTAACTTTTGCCGGTATATAGAGCGGACAGCGGGTAATGCTGGCCCCTTCAATCTTTTCTTTGTGCCACCAACGGTTGCTGTAGCCCTGCTGTACCTTCCACATGGGGTAATAGGGTATGGCGGTAATTACATCCACCGTATGGCCATGCTGCGCAAGCCATGCACCCATTTCACCGGTATATTTTCCGATGCCGGTGAGCTCAGGTGCGTAGTTGATGCCATAGATAAGGATTCTCATAACAGTTCTGCAGCTTGCTGCGCTACCCGGTTACCCGGTTCTTTTTGTGGTTAGTGTAACAATTGCTTTATATATCGTTTTTCCATCGCTGCTTTTTAAAGACCGCAGGGTTGCCGCTGTAAATGCCATTGGCCTCCAGTGTGCCCACCACGGTTGAACAGGCGGTAACTACGGTATCTGTTCCCACCACAGCGTTGGGAGATACAAAGGAGGAAGCACCAATCCAACTGCCGTCGTGCAACACTACCGGGCCATTGCGGTAAGGCATAGCCGCAGAACGATAATCGTGGTTGCCCCCGCAGATAAACACCCGCTGGCTGATGCAGACATCATTGCCGATGGATAATTTTTCAAAATTCAGTAAAAAGGCTTCTTCTCCAATCCACACATGATTGCCAATTTCCAGCTTCCAGGGCATGTGAATATTCACCCTTGGCTTTATCACCAGGCCCACTCCTACTTTGGCACCAAACAAGCGTAGCAATGCTGCCTTTAATGCAGATGGAAAAGGAAAGGCCGTCAGAAAAAAACACATCTTCACCAGGTACCAAAGAATAATTTTACCCTTACCAGCACCGCTATTGTAGTGGAGATGAGGGTCAAAATTGGCCAGGCGTACGCGTGAGGATATATTTTTTTGTTCCATGTACTCTATCAGTAATTTATGCTGTCATACCAATGGGTGTTGACAATGGCCGTTCTTTGATAACAATTTGTTCGCAAAGCGCAATATAAGCGGCTGCCCTTTGTGCCGCCGTGGGAAAATCTTTTACCCGCTGCAGTCCATTCATCACCAACCTATCATACAATGATTTGTCTGTCATCAGGCGCACAATTGTATCCGCAATGTCTGCCGGGTTCAGCGGGTCAAAATACATAGCGGCGTCCCTGCAAATGCTTCTTGCAAAGCTGAGGTCTGAAGTAAGCACCGGCTTTTGCATTACCATGGCTTCAGGATAGGAAGCCGAGAAACATTCAAGCATAG
>DATJGC010000435.1:0-8476 GCA_035495345.1 Chitinophagaceae bacterium
GTTATTAAGACGTTTTGATGCAGAATTCAAAACCGCGCTACCGCGTACTGCTTAGCTTTGACCTGGAAGAGTTTGACATACCCAATGAATATGGTGCTGCACTTCCGATAGAAGAACAATTAGCCGTTACACAGGAAGGGATGAAGAACCTGCTGCCGCTCTTAACGCAGCTGAACATTCCATGCACTTTCTTCACCACTGCTTTTTATGCGCAGGAAAATGTAGCGGCCATGAAATCATTGGCGGCTGCCCATGAAATAGCCTCGCATAGTTTTTATCATAGTCGGTTTACCAATGAAGATCTGCTTGCCTCCCGTCAGGTATTGGCCGCTATTACAGGGCAATCGATCGCTGGTTTCAGAATGCCGCGATTGGCTCCCGTAGATATGGCCCTTATCCGGTCGGCCGGTTACCTGTATGATGCATCGCTACACCCCACCTGGCTGCCCGGCAGGTACAATCATCTTGGGCAGCCAAGAACGCTTTTTAAAAACGAAGGTCTCTGGCGGATGCCCTCTTCGGTAACCCCCACCCTTCGGCTCCCCTTGTTCTGGCTGGCCTTTAAAAACCTGCCCCTCTGGTTCATCCAACAATGCAGCCTGCAGGTCTTAAAAGCAGATGGCTACCTGAGCCTCTATTACCACCCATGGGAATATGCCAACTTAGCCGGCTATCACCAATTGCCCTTATACATACGCCGTCGCTCCGGCGAAGCTTTATTACATAAGTTGCGATTATACCTGCAATGGCTGCAAACCATGGCCAGTTTCAGCAGCATGGAAACATTTATCCGCGAGCGCGAAACCGAGAGAGCAGCGCGGGCTTCAAATCCTATTTGATACCTTGCAGTGAATGAAGTATTTCTCTTACCTTAATTCTGCCGCGGCCATCATCAGCAGCTACCAGGGCCAGCAACCCTTTCATGTTTTCTTAAAATCTTTCTTTAAAGCCAATAAAAAATACGGTAGCAGAGACCGCAAAGAAATTGCACAGGTTTGTTACCATTACTTCAGGCTGGGTGTGTGGACCAAGGGCAAGCCATTGGCTGATGCTATTGCTATGGCACAGTTTCTTTGCGCCAGCGAACCGCAGCCACTGCTGGCGGCCATCAATGAAGAATGGAACCGCAATGCCGGCTTATCGCTTGCAGAGAAATGTGCGATGCTGCAAATAAACATCGATGCCTTACAAATTTTTCCACCCGTGGCAGTTCTCAGCCAGGGCATCCAGCCATCTGTTTTTAACCTTTCTCACCTTGTACAACCTGCTGTTTTTTTGCGCGTCCGTCCGGGCCGGCAGGAACAGGTAGCGGAAAAGCTCAATGCTGCGGGCATTCCGTTTAAACAGATAGCTGCGCACTGTATCTCCGTACCCGCGGCCAGTAAGATTGATACCGTACTGGCAATCGATAAAGAAGTAGTGGTGCAGGATCACAGCTCGCAAAGAACGGGTGAACTATTGCAACTGGTGCCCAACAAAACCACACTGCGTGTATGGGATTGCTGCGCTGCCAGCGGCGGAAAATCACTGCTTGCCTGGGATATGTTGGGGGCCATTGACCTCACGGTGTCTGATATCCGGCCGGCAGTACTGGAAAAACTACAACTGCGCTTAGCCATGGCCGGTATACATCCCTTTCACCTGCACACCGCGGATCTTACCCGTCCGGTACCAGCAGCATTACAGCAATCCTTTGATTTGATTATTGCAGATGCGCCCTGTACCGGTTCGGGCACCTGGGGAAGAACGCCGGAACGCTTATCATTTTTCAATAAAAAGGAAATAGACAAGTATGTGCAGTTGCAGCAACAGATTGTAAGCAATGTACTTCCCTGCCTGCGGGCCGGGGGCTATTTTCTATACATTACCTGTTCGGTGTTTAAAAGAGAGAATGAAGACATGGTTTCGTTTATTGAAGCCAAGGGCGCGCATTGCCTGTCTATGCAATTATTCACCGGCTATGATCATAGGGCGGATACTTTGTTTGCGGCGATGTTTGAAGTCAAAAGTAAACAGTAAAAAGGCTTTTGCTTAGAGGGTTTCACGCAGTGTTCGCGGAGAAGCGGTGGGCGCAGCATCAGCGCGTCAACCGTCTGACCCTTGGTCTGACGGCTTAAGGCGATGCAAGGAACGCTGCAATTACTGATGAAAGCGCTTACTATAGCAAGGGTAGCTCGCTGTTATTGCTACCCCGTCAGACCAAGGGTCAGACGGAGATCGCTACTCTCCAGCAAATGGAATACTGCACACTGTTGCATAGCAAAAGAACTAAGACCGGCGAACTAAGAACTGAGAACTGTCCACGAGTCACAGACTCGGAAGAACATAGAAATACGAAGTCTGGAGACTTCGTATAGCGGCCTTCCTTTTGCTTAGAACAGATAACCGAAGTCTTAATCTTGTTTTTGCGAGATCAAGCTGTTGCAAGACTTCGGTTATCTTGCGCCGCCTCGTTGCTTCTCGGCCTCTTTGCGCCGCTACGAGAAACTGAAAACCTCAAACTTAAAACTGAAAACTATTGCAGAGCAAAAGAACTGAAAACCTCAAACTGAAAACTGAAAACTATTTTAAACGAACTCAGAACTAAGAACTAAGAACTAAGAACTGAGAACTGCCCTACATTTTTACCACCCTCAGCGAGCGTTTGTTTTTTCCATCATTGTATTGAACAGTATAAATGCCGCGGGAGATAGCCTGCACCTTGCTAAAGTTGATGGTATACAATTGATCCTGCTGCAGCGAGACAGTTTTTATCTCAAGTGTTTTGCCGTTGATATCTGTGAGTTTAAGGTAAGCGGTGCCGGTGATGGGCGATTTAATTGCCACATTCAGCACTTGTGAAAAAGGAACAGGCCAGGCCTTGATCCAACCATCGCCCAGCAACTGCTGGTAATTGCGCACCGTGCGCTGTTGCTGCAAATCAAGATAGGCTTTTTCCATATCAGGAATGCCGTAACCATAGCGGTTATCCGGGGTGCTGTACCGACTGGCGCTTCTTTGCACCGCATCGGTAATTTCTGTATTGCTGAACTCAGGAAAGGCCTGCCACAAACAGGCTATCAAACCACAAAGATTGGGATTGGAAAAAGAAGTACCATTGCCGGTAACCGGATTACCCGTTGTTACATCGGCTGCCACGGCGGGTCCGCCTACAGACACCACATTGGGCTTCAACTGGCCGGCACCGTTAGGGCCCCAGCTGCTGAAATAAGAAATAGCACCATTTACATCAGTGGAGCCAATGGTGAAAACGGCGGGCGCATCGGCCGGACAAATAACAAACTTTGCATCAGAGGCCAGTCCGCCAGAATTACCAGCACTATTGGTAACCAGTAGTCCTTTTTTTACGGCCAGGCTGGCGCCGATGCTGATCATGGATGTTTTACCATCGCGCTGCGCATAAGAATGATCATAGGCGTGGTTATCAAAATCACTATAGCCTAATGAAGAAGTAATAATGTCTACCCCGGCGCTGTCTGCAAATTCTGCTGCGGCTACCCAGTTCTGCTCTTCTACCGGGTATTCAGTAGCGGCATCTTCTGTTCTCAGCAACCAGTATTTTGCCTTTGGTGCGGTGCCAACAATCTTGCCTGGTTCATTGGCAGCCATAATGGACAGGCAATAAGCACCATGCGTATTGTCTTCCGTTACGCTTTGTTCACTGGCAACATAATCCCAGGTACCCAAGACCTGGTTTTGCAAACGAAGGCTGTCAAAAGCGGGGTTATTGTTATAATTATAAAAGCCTGCATCCAGCATAGCAATGGTCATGCCCTGGCCGCGGAAGCCAAGATTGTGGAGAAACTCACCCTTATGAATATGTACCTGCCCTGCATTGTTACCGTAATTAAGTGCATCCAGCGTACCGGCAAAGCCCGCGGGCTGTGCAATATAATTACTGCGCAAAGGCGTAGGCAGCTGTTTGAATGTTTCCTTCTTTATGGCGGCGCCGCCCGTGCCGGCAATCACCCTCGGCGCTACCGGGGCAGCATACACTACAAAAGGCAGGCTGGTAATTTTTCCGATGGCCGTGCCATCGGTGGTTTTAATGCAAAGCTGGTTAAGCCACTTTGAAGTATTTAAGATGGTTACATTGGGTATTTTCCGGATACTATCTACATACGCGGCCGATAGTGGAAGATCAGTAGAATCAATGGCAACATGATAGCGCGTTCTGCGGGCAATGGCCTTGGTGGAAAGATAGGCAGAAGGATTGCTGAGCGAGTAGCCTGTGCCTTTTTTGTCTGTAAAGCGAATAATATACCTGCTGTACTGGGCCTGCATACTACCTGCAATGCCACAGCAGCAAATCAATAGTAACAGGTAGTATTTTTTCATAAGCGCTGTATTAAGGGCCGGTGATTTGATTAATTATGGCTGATGATTGACAAACGAACGCCATAGCCATCGTATGAGAAATTGCCGGGTATGGTGTCACAGACAATGCGCACACCCGCATCCAGTTGTGCCCTTGCAATAGAATCACAGTTTTGTCCGCCGGCCAGTTCATCTGTATTGCAGCGGATGGCCGTGGTATCGCATTTGTTATTTAAACAGTGAATCATTTTACAGTTACGGGTAAAGAAACTGGTATGGTATTCCCAGGCCAGCAGGTCCTGGAATATTTTGCCCACGCCTTTTGCATACACTTCATAAGACCGGCTATAGGTGCTTAAGCCAATTGCGTTGAAAGGCTTGTTGTTGTTAGAATCATATTGCACCACCGTAACGGTAGTATCAAAAGTCTGGTTGCCCACGGTAAAAGGCAAGCCGGTGTTGGCGTAAGAAAAAACCCAGAACAGGTATTCATTATCGTTGGTAGAGAAATGAAACGGCGGTTCTGCAATGCCGGAATTACCATTCCATGAGAAGTTGTCTACAATGGGGCTCACCATTCTTAACTGGCGCATATTGTTTTCTATGTACTCAAACCTGTCGGCAGTTTGAATTGCCATAAATGCGTTGCTATTGTTCCAGACCTTTGCGGCCGGATCCCAGATATAACGTACCACGCGGTAAGCAGGACGGTTGAGGTTATCGGTGAGCATGGCTTCCACGCTGTCTTTTACCGTATAAGAATTGGTGGTAAACCCCGTACCAAAAGGAAGTGTTACGGTAGAGTCAAGCTTGTAGATAATAAATTTGCCTACGGCGAGATTGGTATAATCACTGATTTTACCGCTTACGATATTGTTCTTGCTGTTGCAACGGATCAGTAAGAGGCTGAACAAAGCCACCAGCGAAAATGCAAATAAGTTCTTCTTCATAAATACCAGTCAGTTTAAAGGGTGCACCGGTACAGCAGACAAGGGAAACAAACGGTACGATGCTTCTAAAAAAACCGGGAAGCCTTACTTCCCGGTCTGCAAACGTGTAAAACAGCTAATTATTGCCCGTTAACTGCTTATTGCTGAACATATAACAACATTTTTGAAAGCTGGTTTTCAACCATGTAAGATGGGCGGGTGGTTGCGCATGATGATTCCGCCGCCCACAACATCATCTCCCTCATAAAAAACGGCGCTTTGCCCGGGTGCAACACCTTTGGCGTGCTCATAAAACCGCACGGTTACGCCCGCCTCGTTGTTGTAAAGGTTAGAAAGGGTGCCAGCATCTTTGTACCTGATCTTGGTAACCACTTCCATACCGTCTGAAATGCCATCATACTTGCCCCAGTTAATTTTTGTTACGCTCATCTCCTGCCGGTTTAAATCTTCCTCTTCACCCAGCACAACAGTATTATTATCCGGGTTGATGCCGGTTACATACACAGGGTGGCCAAAAGCAATGTCGAGCCCCTTGCGCTGGCCAATGGTATAAAAGGGGTATCCCTTGTGCTGGCCCAGCACCTTGCCTGTTTTATCAATAAAATTGCCGCCCGCCACGCGTTCTTCCAGTCCGGCCACCTTCTTTTTCAAAAAGCCCCGGTAATCATTGTCGGGCACAAAACAGATTTCGTAACTCTCGCTTTTTTTGGCCAGCTCGGGGTAGCCATAATCCAGTGCCATCTGCCGTATTTCAGATTTGCGGTAGGGTGCCAGTGGCAGCAGGGTTCTGCTCAATAGATCCTGTTGCAGGCCCCATAATACATAGCTCTGGTCTTTGGTATCGTCTATGGCCTTGCTTACAAAGAAGCGGCCGTTGCTGTGTTGCTGAATTTTGGCGTAATGACCGGTGGCGATAAAATCACAACCCATGGCATCGGCACGTTTAAGGAGTGCGCGCCATTTTATATGGGTATTGCACATTACGCAGGGGTTGGGGGTTCGACCGGCGATGTATTCATCCACAAAATTCTCAATCACAAAATCACCAAACTCATCGCGGATATCAAGGATAAAATGCGGGAAACCGTGTTGCACGGCCGCCATACGCGCATCATTAAAACTGTCCAGGTTACAACAACCGGTCTCCTTCTTGCTGCTGCCGCTGCTGGCATAATCCCATGTCTTCATGGTAATGCCCACCACTTCATAGCCCTGGTCATTGAGCATTAAGGCGGTAATAGTACTGTCGATACCACCGCTCATTGCCACCAATACTTTTCCTTTACGACTCATAATTACATTTCTAAAGAACCGCAAATATACAAAGAAAGCGCCGAGCCGGTAGTGGGCGGGTCATCGTTAGTTGCCGGGAGGCGTTTCGGGCAAAGGGGCAGCAGGCAGGCGCGTCCATAAATGCCTGCTGGCATAGTAAGCGGCTACGCCACAGAGCGTTAGGGCCAGTCCCCAGAGTGCCAGCTTACCGGTTGAATAGAATACGAAGAGCCAGATCCAGATAGAGAGAATGACCGGGAGGGGGTAAAGCCACATCCTGAAATAATTTGGGTTGGCGGGTGCTTGGCGGCGCAGGAGTACAACACCGGCTGCCTGCCCGATAAACTGTACCAGTATGCGCATGGCCAGGATGGCGCTGATGGTATCGCCCAATTTAAAGAGTAGGCTGAAGACAAAGCCAATGCCACCCAGGAATAAGAGTGATACATAGGGAAAGCCCTTGGTAGGATGCAGGCGTGCAAAGGCCGGAAAGAAATGGCCGTCTGCGGCGGCGGCGTAAGGTACACGACTATAACCCAGCACCACGGCAAACAGCGAAGCAAAGGCAATCCAAAGCACCAGTACAGTAGCCAGTATGGCGGTGCGATGCCCGTAAATTTTTTCCATAAAGCTGCTCACGATAAACTTACTGTTCATGGCTTCCTGCCAGGGGATAACGCTTACAATGCTCACATTCATGAGCAGGTAAAGCAACGCGATGCAAAAGATAGAAATGAAGATGCTGCGCGGAATATTATTGTCGGGGTCTCGGATTTCTCCCCCCAAATGGCAAACATTGTAATAGCCGAGATAACTGTAAATGGTTTTTACTGATGCCTGGCCAAGCAGGAGCGCAAAGGACAGGCTAAACATCGATTGTGCATCGCCGTTAGGCAAAAAAGAATAGTGTACCTGCCGGTGCGTGAAGCCGCTGATAATGATCCAGGCAATGGTAATGATTACCCCGGCCCAGAGAAAAACGGCCATCTTTCCAATGGTTTTTATATTGCGGTACAGGAGAAAGGTTATCAGCAGCACTACCAGCCCCGATACCATTTTGCCCTGCCATGCAGAGAGCGGTACCAGGAAACCAAAGTATTGAGAGAAGCCGATGGCGCCGGAAGCCACTACCAGTGGTGCCTGCAAACAGGTTTGCCACACAAAGAGAAAAGACATCAGGCGGCCCCACTTAGGGCCGTAAGCTTCCTTCAAAAAATTGTAGCTGCCGCCTGCCAGTGGAAATTTTGTGCCCAGTTCACTCCAGATCATTCCATCTGCAAAGGCAATGACGGCGCCGAATACCCAGGCCCATAAGAAAAGCGGGCTGGCCATCATACTCATTACAAGGGGCATTACTACAAAGGGACCGATACCCACCATATCAATCATATTGATGCTGGTGGCCTGTAACAAACTGATCTCTCTTTTTAGTACCGGTGCTGGTTGAATCATCTGCGATGGTTAGTAACCATTGCAAAATAAACAATGTATGGCCAACTGCGTCTTCAATTTAATGGATAGCAGTGTATAGGCAAATACCTGTTGCCAGCCATGCAAGGCATTCGGTGTCTCTTTACAAACAGTGCATGATTAAGGAATTCTATTCAGGCAGTTTCATATTGTCTTTTATGACCGTATTACTGTCTACCAGCGTTGTATGGAGCTTTGTAGAAATCATCACCACGCCTGCTTTTGCCTTGGCGCCAAACAGGAAGGTAGCCCTATCGCCTTTTAAGATATTGATGGACGCAATGGTATTAGCGGGAATTTTCTTTGCGTCGAACCCCTCTCCCATCACAATGCCATTTACAATATACATGGCTGCTGGTGGGGGCGGCGCAGGCACTGTGTTTTTATTGGCTGGCACCGTTGGAACAGCAGGTGCGGCGGGTGTACCGGCAGGAGCCGCCATTGTCGGCGGCGAAGCGGGCAGGCTG
>DATJGC010000436.1:0-4729 GCA_035495345.1 Chitinophagaceae bacterium
GTAAACAATGATTTCATCTGCGGGGCGGATCTTATAATTGGGGTTTACCTGCCGGCTGTTCACTAAAACACGACCAGCCTCGATCCCTTTCTGGATTTTATTCCGCGTTGCATGTTCAATACGCGCCGTGAGAAATTTATCCAGTCGCAAGGGCTCCTGGCCCTTATCCACTTTTATAGATAAGCGCTCATACAATTCTTCCGGACCTTCCAGTTCCAACAATTCTTCCTCATCAATAGGCTTCTGCATTAGTAAAAATTTGCTGCAAATATACTTCATTGGCCCCGTTGCCACGAATGGGCCTGCAGGTGCATAGGCTCGGTGGCCATGAAATGCGTCTGAATGTCATAATTTTGCAGGATGCAAAGGGTACAGCTGGAGGATTTGGGACAGATGGATTACAAAACTGCCTGGGATTACCAGGAACAATTGCTGCAACGGAATGTGGCGGTGAAATCCAGCCGCCGGCAGGCATTGGTGGCGGCGGGTGAGCCTGACAGCCCGCCAACGCAGGAGACATTGGCAGGGGTGAATGAGGGTGAAGATACGCAGCACAGCTTATTGCTGGTAGAACACCCGCCTGTATATACATTGGGTAAAAGCGGAAATATAAACAATGTGCTGATTAGTGAAGAAGAGCGTACCCGGCGAGGTATCGGGTTCTTTTACAGCAACCGCGGTGGAGATATTACTTTTCACGGGCCGCAACAACTGGTGGTATACCCGGTGTTTGACCTGGAGAAATTCTATACAGATATTGGCCGCTACCTGCGCAACCTGGAACAGGTGATCATTGATACCATCGAAGGCTATGGCCTCAGGGGAGAGCGGTCTGCAGGTGAAACCGGTGTTTGGTTAGACCCTGGCATAAAAGGTAAGGAGCGTAAGATATGTGCCATTGGTGTACGCTGCAGTCGCTGGATTACCATGCACGGCCTTGCGTTCAATGTAAATACAGACCTTTCTTATTTTGATAATATTATTCCCTGCGGTATCCAAAACAAACAGGTTACCTCACTGGCGCGTGAACTGGGGCATGATTTGCCACTGGCCGAAGTAAAAGAAGCCGTAAAACGGAATTTTGAAAAAGTGTTTGATATACAATTGCAGGAGCGCGGTGTTTAAAATTCTTTTGGCAGGTAGAGTTTATTTTTCTCTTTCAGTACACCATCTTCATACAATTCAAACTTAAACCAGCCGGCGCGCATAAAATTTGCTTTATCAAGCGTAAGCAGTTTATCCCTGATTTGTTTTATTTCAAAGACCGGGTTGCCGGCATCGTCAAAAAACTTCAGCGTATATTTTTTCTCGTTGGCCAGCGGAAGTGCAATGCGTACATTGCCATCTCGCTCTGTATAAACAAATCTTGAAGCGCGGTATACTTCTTTTGGAATAAATGTTTTAATTACCAGCGTATCGGCGGTATTGTACAGGAGGGTATCCCTGGTGCGGGTAGCAATAGAATCCCTGAAGCGGCGGAGTGAGCGTTCACCAATCTGCGCAATGAGCGTATCCCTTCGTTTTACAAAAATGATTTTTTCCGGCGCTTCTTTTGGCCTGGCTGCTTCTACTTTTGCAGGCTCTTTCTTTTCTGGTAGCACCGTTTTTGGTTCTTCGGTTACGGGTGGTTTTACAGGATCCTGTTTGGCCACTACCGGCGGTGGTTCAAACACAGGTTCCTGCGCAATTTTTATTTCACGCGGCAATTCCCTGCTGCGCACAGTATCAATAACGGGTCTTTTGGATTTGGTGAAAATGTATTTGCCGCTGTCTAATAAAATGTAGAGGCGATAGAACATATGATCATGAAAAGCCTTGGTATCTGCATACCCGTTCTGCGGCACAGTAGGGTCTGGCAGGGTAAGTATAGATTTGAAGTTAGCAGTGCTGTCCACAGACCGCTGAATGCTAAGTTGACGAATATTGCTGTAGGGGTTTGTCCAGCTGATGATGATACGGTTATTTCCTTTGTTGGCCAGTGAAAATGCAGGAAGCGTGTCTTGTGCAGACGATGCAAGCGTAACAGACAGTAAGAGCAATAAAAGGCCAGACAGTCGGAGCATGCTTTGATTCAATTGTTGTCTTGCTTTGAAAAAATGCAAATATAACCGCCGCGCATCAAGTACCACTTTAAAATACAAGAGAATTTGCCCCCAACGACCTGTTGCCCTGTAGTCCACCGCTGTGGATAACCAGCAATCGGCTCTTCTCCGGAAAATAAGCTTTTTGCGCCAGGTCTTGCAACGCAAAAAATAACTTGCCTGTATAAACGAAATCTGTTGGTATACCGGTAGCCCTGTACCATTCATTCATAAATGCCAGCAAAGCGGTATTTTTCTTTGCATAGCCACCAAAATGATAGCCATCAATCACCGCTGCTGCAATGGGTCTGGGTATTACCTGCTCATTTATCCAGTTGCCAAACCCTTTCAACACAGGTATTCCTATCAATGTCTCGGTACGGGTTGGTACAGATGCCAATCCTAACAAAAGCGTGCCAGTTCCTACTGCACAAAGAACATGTGTAAACGCACCCGGTGGTATCCAATTCCAGATATCGGCCGCACCTCTTTTTCCCAGATCGCCTGCGCCTCCTTCGGGCACAAGACATGTTTCGGGGTATTCTTTCAGCAATTCATCTATAAACGTCGGATCATTTTTTTGATTGTACGATGCCCTTGAGAGAAAATGTAGTTGCATGCCAAAGCTTTCAGCATCTCTTAAAGTGGGTGACTTAACAGCGGGTGCTTCTCCTCGTACAAAACCCTTGCTGCTGAAGCCCGCCCTGGCAGCGGCACAGGCAACCGCCACCAAATGATTAGAATAAGGGCCGCCAAAACTGACAATGTTTTTCTTGCCGCTGCGCTTTGCTTCAGCAAGATAATACTGCAGTTTAAACCATTTGTTACCAGAAATAATGGCGTCCATTTTATCGAGCCGTAAAACATGGACTGTACTTTGCTGTTGCTGCAGTGATGGCAGGTATACCTCATCGGTAGTAATTGCTGAGAGGTCAACCATATTTTCAGGTAATAAATGAATGGCCATATTTCGTTCCACAACTTTATTTTATATTTTCGTGCCGACAAAAAATAAAAATTGATGCAGCAACCTACACTTTTAATATTAGCCGCCGGAATGGCTTCGCGTTACGGTAGTATGAAACAGATACAATCTTTTGGACCGAGCGGTGAAACCATTGTTGATTATTCTATTTATGACGCAGTGAGGGCCGGTTTCAAGAAAGTTGTGTTTATTATACGCAAAGAATTTGTAAACGACTTCAAAGAGATATTTGAACCCAAATTAAAGGGAAGGGTAGCGGTGGATTATGTATTCCAGGACCTGCATGCTTTTACAGATGGTTACCAGGTGCCAGCAGACCGTACCAAGCCCTGGGGCACGGCTCATGCAGTACTTTGTGCTAAGGCAGCAGTAAATGAGCCCTTTGCTGTTATCAACGCAGATGATTTTTACGGGCGCGATGCGTTTGAAAAAGCCTACCAGTTTTTAACGCGTGATGTGGCAGACAATGTGTATTCTATTATTGGCTATGATTTGCTAAAGACATTGTCTGATAACGGCACGGTAAACCGCGGCGTTTGCCAGGTAGATGATAAGGGCAATCTTACCGCCATTGCAGAGCGTATTAATATTTCTCGCCAGAACGGAAAGATTATTTGTGATGATAACCAGGAACCAAAAGAATTGCCACTGCATTCCAGTGTTTCTATGAACTTCTGGTGTTTCTCACCTTCCATCTTTTCTTATTCTGAGAAATTGTTCAATGAGTTTCTTGCCAAGAACCTGTCTAATATTAAAGCTGAATTCTTCATACCTATTGTAGCGGATCAGTTCATCAATAGCGGTACGGGTGTAATAAAAGTGATTCCTACTTCTGCGCAGTGGTTTGGTGTTACGTACAAGGAAGACGCGCCTTCTGTAAAGGCAAGCCTGGATGCATTGGTGGATGCAGGAGAATACCCCAACAATCTCTGGAACCTCTAAGTACTCTTTCGGTTTTTAACTTAACACCACTGGTGTCCGGGAAACATTCGTTACTTTTCTACCAAATGCTTTGTGGAAGTGGCTCCGGTACTAGTTCGCTGAGCAAGGGGCTTACCAAGGCGATTCAGACACCAACGCCCGCAAAAGCCGCCTTCGTTTTATCAATGCGCTAATTAATCTTTATGGAATTGATGAACCTTCGGTTTTCCGTGAGCTTTGTACTACAGCTCAACCATGCAATGGCTGAAAAACTTACTACAGCTCAGTTATAGCATAAAAGTAAAACACAGCGGCGTTGCCGGTGAGAAGCCCGGCCCGCTTTGAGGCCGATCAATTAAAAGATTAACCTGACAACAGTGAAAAACAGTGCATGATTAAGTAATTCTATTCAGGCAGTTTCATATTGTCATTTATGACCGTATTACTGTCTACCAGCGTTGTAGGGAGCTTTGTAGAAATCATCACCACGCCCGCTTTTGCCTTAGCGCCAAACAGGAAGGTAGCCCTATCGCCTTTTAATATGTTGATGGAGGCAATTGTATTAGCGGGAATTTTCTTTGCGTCGAACCCTTCCCCCATTACAATGCCATTTACAATATACATGGCTGCTGGTGGGGGCGGCGCAGGCACTGTGTTTTTATTGGCTGGCACCGTTGGAACAGCAGGTGCGGCGGGTGTACCGGCAGGAGCCGCCATTGTCGGCGGCGAAGCGGGCAGGCTG
>DATJGC010000437.1:0-2561 GCA_035495345.1 Chitinophagaceae bacterium
AATACCCAATGCACAACAATATATCAGTTCAGATTATTTTGGACCTGTTCCGCCGGAGCGGTTACGCTTTACCGATAGTATATTGTTTTTTACCACGGATGGTCATTACCGGAGTAAAATAGGGCTTTCGCCACTGCTGGCCAAACCACTGGCAGCAGCCTTTGATGCCGCAAACAATGTGCTTACCCTTATAATACCCGCCGTATCAGAAAAGGCAGACTATGTAAACAGTAAGTGGGAGCTGCAAAAGACGCCGTACAAAGGAGATGTTATTAATGCATACAATGATGGGCCGTTGGCAGACGGAACGCAGATGGGACCATTTTTTGAAATTGAATCCTCATCACCCGCGTTGGCGCTAAAGAAAAACAGCCAGGCCACTTACCGGCAAACCACCTGTCATTTGCAGGGTAGCTATACTGACCTGCATGCATTGGCAAGGCAGCTGCTGGGTGTTGACCTGGATACAATAAAGAAATGAGCGCCGCAGCTAGCAGCAAGACAAGGATGAAAGCAAAACCTATTGGTAAGTAAAAAAAGCGACCAATGAAAAAAATACAGATTGCCGTTATTCTCGGTCTTTTTATGGGCCTTACCTGCATCGCGCAGCAGAAACACAACGGCATAGACAATACAATGGGCAACATGTACCGGTTGTCTGATGCAAAAACGCGTTCTATCAGCCCTGAAAACTTTAACGGTGAAAAAGGCAAGGGCGGCATGGCCACCACGGGTACAGGTGCCAGTGCATCGCGTGATCTTGGAAGGGGTTGGAAGGTAAGCCCCAGCGTAGTCATAAAATCAAAGACAGTCTTTACGGTGGCAGAAATAAACGGTCCAGGTTCTATACAACATATCTGGATGACACCAACGGGCAACTGGCGTTATTCCATTCTGCGTTTTTATTGGGACGACGAGACCACGCCTTCTATTGAAGTGCCCGTGGGTGATTTCTTTGGCATGGGCTGGGGGCAATATGCCCCGCTAAACTCACTGGCAGTTTGTGTAAACCCCGGCAGCGCCTTTAACTGTTACTGGCCCATGCCCTTCAGGAAAAAATGCCGCATTACCATGGAAAATATAGACGACAAGGATATGGTCTTATACTACCAGGTAGACTATGTGCTTACAGAAGTGGCTGCTGATGCAGGCTACCTGCATGCACAATTCAGGCGCGTAAATCCCCTGCCGTTGAAAACGGATTATGTGCTGGTAGATAGCATCAGGGGAAAGGGGCAGTACGTGGGAACCTATATTGCCTGGGGCGTACACAATAATGGTTGGTGGGGAGAAGGAGAGATTAAATTTTTTATGGATGATGATACTGATTACCCCACCATCTGTGGCACGGGTACAGAAGATTATTTTTGTGGGTCTTATGATTTTGATACGCGCAAAAAAAATGCGGCCGGCGTAGAGGAAGTGAATTATACAGAATTTTCTACGCCTTACTCGGGTCTTCACCAGGTGATTAAGGGAGACGGCCATTATGCCATTGCGCAACGCTTTGGGTTGTACCGCTGGCATATTACAGACCCCATACGTTTTGAAAAAAACCTGAAGGTCACCATACAGGCCCTCGGCTGGCACAGCGGTGGACGCTATCTTCCATTGCAGGATGATATTGCCTCTACTGTTTTCTGGTACCAGACAGGTGCGCACGGTCCGTTCCCGGTATTGCCCGGTAAAGACGGCCTGGAAGTAAATTAAGAACAAGAACAGCAGGGTTCATCCGCTAACCAAAATAATTGCAGCATGAAGAAACATGTATCGGTTTTTGCCGCCATCAGCCTCTTTACATTGATTGCCATCGGCACACTGGCACAGCAGGGGCATACCATTACGCGAGACCAGCTGGAGGATAAGATAAAGGGTGGCTGGGCCGGACAAACCATTGGCGTAACCTTTGGCGGACCCTATGAGTTCAGGTTCCAGGGTACTTTTATAGGCGATTACCAGGCGCTGAAATGGTACGACGGGTACCTGAAAACTACCATGATCAATAACCCTGGTTTGTATGACGACCTCTACATGGACCTCACCTTTGTAGATGTTTTTGAAAAGTATGGCCTGCAGGCTCCTGTAGATTCATTTGCAAATGCGTTTGCCCATGCCGGTTATATGCTCTGGCATGCCAACCAGGTGGGCCGTTACAATATACTGAACGGGATCAAAGCACCTGCCAGCGGCCATTGGATGAACAACCCGCATGCAGATTGCATCGATTACCAGATTGAAGCAGATTTTGCCGGCCTGATGAGTCCCGGCATGCCCAATACCGCCTCTGCCATCAGTGATAAAATTGGGCATATCATGAACTATGGCGATGGATGGTACGGCGGCGTGTACGTAGGTGCCATGTATTCTCTCGCCTTTACCTCCAGTGATATTGCTTTCATTGTTAAGGAAGCACTCAAAACCATACCTCCGCAAAGCGAGTTTTACCAATGCATCAATGATGTAATTGGCTGGCACAAAAAATACCCGCAAGACTGGAAACAAACCTGGCTGGAAGTGCAAAAGAAATGGGCCAATGATATTGGTTGCCCCGAAGGCGTGTA
>DATJGC010000438.1:0-7314 GCA_035495345.1 Chitinophagaceae bacterium
ATTGGTCTTAAACTGCCAGATACCGCCCACTGAATCCAGGAGCGGACAGGGATTGGGTGCTTTCTTTGATGCGGGATCTATAAGGCAGGCATTGGCGTAGGAGCCTACGTTTACATACAGGTTGTTGCTGTTATCTACCGCAATGGATTTTGAATTGTCCCTGTTGTGGTTCACCAGGCCGGTAACTAATTTCTCCGGTTTATTGGGTTGAACGGGTTCTCCGTTTGCGTTTAACTGGTAGCGGAACACCTCATCATTAGAAGATGCATAAAGGTAATTGTCCTTAATAAAAATACCGGTACCGGGGTAATCGCCAAAGGCCAGCGCTTGTGTATACTTTCCATCTTTGCCGGTGGGCTTCAAATAAATAATTCCTTTGCCATCTTTTAGTCGGCCCAGTTTTACAAACACCGCGCCCTGTTTATTAACAGCAATATGCCTTGCAGCACCCAGGCCTTCTGCTACAATAGACTGTGTAAAGCCCGAGGGCAGCTGCAGGGTTTGCGCTGACGTGAGCCCTGACCATAAAAGACCCAGGCATAAACAGGTTGTTCTGATGAAGCGTATATACATAAGATGTTTTATTGAGGATCAAATGTATTAATAATACGCTTGCATGCGCCAATGTTTTCATGAACATGACCATTGTGTTGCAGAAGCGGCTTATTTTATAAATTGTCACGCAGCTTACCTGTTCTACGCCAAAAAAAGCGCAACTTTATAAACTTTTTGCTGCCGGATTCTGTATACTTTGCAGCAATTGAACCAACCGTTATGAACCAGGAATTTTTTAAGGCCATCTTTGATAAGCAACAGCAAACGGAAGACGTGCCCGCCAACAGCGTAATCACAGACTGGGCAGTGCAGCTGGTTCGGCTGCTTTACCCGGAACTCTCCAAACAGTTTTTCTCTACGCCTTTGCAATTTGAAGCCGCTTTTCAACAACTGGAGAACAACCTGGTAAACATACTGGAAAGCACCAATGAATGCTTGCATTGTGATAACCGGGCCAAGGCCAGCAGCTTTTTTAAACAACTGCCCGCCATTTATGCGTTGCTGAATGCAGATGTTACCGCCATAGCGCAGGGAGACCCTGCAGCCAAGAGTGAGTTTGAAGTTATCAGGACCTACCCCGGTTTTTTTGCCATCTGCTTCTACCGCATTGCACATGCCTTGCTAAAGCTGGATATTCCGCTGCTGCCCAGGATACTTACGGAGTATGCACACTCTCAAACCGGTATTGATATCCACCCCGGGGCAGAAATTGGCGAACATTTGTACATAGACCATGGCACGGGCACCGTTATTGGCGAAACCTGTAAGATTGGCAACCACGTTAAACTCTACCAGGGCGTTACACTGGGGGCACTCAGTGTAGACAAAACAATGGCGCATACCAAGCGGCACCCTACCGTAGAAGACTATGTAATTATTTATTCGGGCGCTACCATACTGGGCGGCGATACCATCATTGGCCACCACAGTATTATCGGCGGTAATGTTTGGCTTACCAAAAGCGTAGCACCATATTCAGCGGTCTACCACAAAGCAGAAATAGAAATTACGGAAAGAAAACTGGCTCATTAAGCGCGGCAACATCACTGTGCTGCTTAATTGATAATTATGGCAAGTATACTAGACCTGGTGGGCAATACCCCGCTGGTAGAAATAAAAAAACTGAATCCCAACCCCGCGGTGAGGCTCTTCGCCAAGCTGGAAGGCAATAACCCGGGCGGTAGTGTAAAAGACAGGCCCGCGCTGAACATGATCCGGAGCGCCATTGAACGCGGCGATATCAAACAAGGGATGAGTTTGGTGGAAGCCACCAGTGGCAACACCGGCATTGCATTGGCCATGATTGCACGTTTGTACAACCTTGACATTGAACTGGTGATGCCCTCCAGTTCTACGCGTGAGCGTACGCTTACCATGGAAGCCTTTGGTGCCAGGGTAACATTGCTGGATAATATTGAGGCTTGTCGAGACTATGCCGAAGAAAAAGGCGCCAGCGGCAAGTATTACCTGCTTAACCAGTTTGCCAACCCTGATAATTATATGGCCCACTACCATACTACCGGGCCGGAGATTTGGAAAGATACCGATGCGGGCATCACGCACTTTGTAAGTTCCATGGGCACCACCGGCACCATCATGGGTACCTCCCGGTTCCTGAAAGAAAAAAATGCCGCCATCCAGATTGTAGGCTGCCAGCCTTCAGAAGATGCATCCATCCCCGGCATCCGCCGTTGGCCGAAGGAATACCTCCCCAAAATTTATGACCCCTCAAGGGTAGACAGCATTATGGATATTACCCAGCAGGAAGCGGTGCAAATGACGCGGCGGCTGGCAAGGGAAGAAGCCATTTTTGCGGGCATGAGCAGTGGCGGCGCGGCTTCTGCGGCCATTCGCCTGGCAAGCGAGCTTAAGGAGGGTTTGATTGTATTTATTGCCTGCGACCGCGGCGATCGCTACCTCAGCAGCGACCTTTTTGGCTAATCTGCTGCAACCAGTTTTTGTGATGGGGGAAGTTTGTTGCCTTGGCGGCACTAACTCTTGCCGAGATCTATCTCCGTATTATCGCCAATGTTCAGGCTCCTGCTTTCACCTTTTACCTGTGTATCGCTGCCAATCAGTGAATTGGTGAGTACAATATCCAGGAGATTGGTAAAGGCACCAATGATAGAATCACGCACAATGGAATAATTAATATTCACCTTTTCGCCAATGGCCACATTGGGGCCGATGATGGAATTCTTGATATCGCAGCCGGCGGCAATGCTTACCGGTGGTATGATGATGGTATTTTCAAACTGGTGATCATCGGAAATAAGATGTCCAAACTTTTTCAGTAAGGTGGCATTGCTCTCCAGCAATGATTCTTTGCGGCCACAATCAAACCAGTTCTGCACTTTATGCGGCTGAATTTTTACGCCGTTTTGTAACATGCATTCCAGCGCATCTGTAAGGTTATAACCGCCATTGCGGCTTTTCACCTGGTTTTTGATATTATGATCAATACAATCAAAGAGGGACCCTGATTCACGTATGCGGTAAATGCCTACCAGTGCCATATTGGATTTAGGTATCTGCGGCTTTTCAATCACCTTGCTTACAAAACCGGCATCATTTAATTCTGCCACGCCAAAGGCGCGCGGATCATCTACTTTTTTTACCCCTACCATGGAGTATTCACTGTTCAGTACTTCTTCCACGCTATACTCACAAATGGAATCACCCAGTACAATAAAGACTTCATCACCGGCAACAATCTCCCGCGTGAGAAGAATGGCATGACCCAGCCCCTGCCGTTCATTCTGGTGAATAAAATGTGTTTGCAGGTAGGGATATTTCTCACGTACATAATCCTGGATCTTGTCGCCCAGGTAACCAATGATGAAGATGAATTCTGTAATGCCGGCATCATGCAGTTGTTCTACAATAATGCTGAGCACCGTCTTTCCGGCAAGTGGTATCAGCGCTTTGGGTTGCGTGTAGGTATGTGGACGAAGCTTGGTGCCGGCACCCGCTACGGGAATGATTGCTTTCATATTTGTATTTGTTAGCCAGTTCCTGTGCAACCTTTCAACAACGTATTCTTTAAACACAGAACCTGCTTAGTTTCTTACAATGAACTCTTTGAAAAAGTTATGAAAGTAGCATATTTTATGTTTTCAGGCTTACTTTACATTGGCTTTTATTATTGTCGTATTAATAGTCTTTCACCCAATGGCAAGTCCTGCGCTGCGGCATTTGCTGGTATTCGTTTACTAACAATTCTTTCACTAAAGCGCGCAGCATTGTTTCTTTTAATTATAGTTCTCCTATTTTTGCGCCATGCAAAGAGATACCCTGGTTTTTGATCTTATTAAACAAGAGCTGCAGCGTCAGCGTCATGGTATAGAACTGATTGCTTCTGAGAACTTTACCTCGCTCCAGGTGATGCAGGCCATGGGCAATGTAATGACCAATAAATATGCCGAGGGTTACCCCGGCCGCCGTTATTACGCGGGCTGTGAAATTGTTGACCAGACAGAGCAATTGGCCATCGACCGTCTTAAACAAATTTTCCACTGTGATTATGCCAATGTGCAGCCACATAGCGGTGCGCAGGCAAATGCTGCCGTATTACTGGCAGTATTACAGGCAGGCGATAAAATACTGGGTTTGGATCTCAGCATGGGCGGGCATCTTACCCATGGTTCGGCCGTTAACTTTAGCGGTAAATTATACCAGCCGTTTTTCTATGGTGTAAAAAAAGAGACCGGCCTGGTAGATTATGAAATGCTGGAAGCGCAGGCAAGAAAGGAAAAGCCCAAGCTGATCATTTGCGGCGCCTCCGCCTACAGCAGAGACTGGGATTATGCCCGTATACGCAAGGTGGCCGATGAAATTGGCGCCTTTGTACTATGTGATATGGCGCACCCGGCCGGCCTTATTGCAAAACAATTACTGAATTCGCCCTTTGAGCATTGTCATTTTGTAACGTCTACCACGCACAAGACACTGCGCGGTCCGCGCGGTGGTATCATTCTCATGAAGAAAGATTTTGAGAATCCTTTTGGACTGAAAGATGTAAAAGGCAATACCCGTTTAATGAGCAACCTGCTAGACATGGCAGTGTTTCCCGGTATACAGGGCGGTCCGCTGGAGCACGTCATCGCAGCAAAAGCCATCGCCTTTGGCGAAATCCTGACCGATGAATTTACCGTGTATGCCAAACAGGTAATTACCAACGCCCAGGCCATGGCAAAAGCGTTTGTAGATAAGGGTTATCAACTCATCAGCAATGGAACCGACAATCATCTTATGCTGATAGATCTGCGGAATAAAAACATCAGCGGTAAAAAAGCGGAGCAGGCATTGGTAAAGGCAGATATCACCCTTAATAAAAACATGGTACCGTTTGACGATAAAAGCGCCTTTGTTACCTCCGGCATCCGCCTGGGTACCCCGGCCATTACCACACGCGGCATGAAGGAAGAGCATATGCAGTTTGTGGTAAACGTCATAGATAATGTGCTCAACAATGCAGATGACGACAATGTGATAAACACGGTACGCAAACAGGTAAACGAGTTCATGGAACAGTTCACCCTGTACCCTGAACTGGGTTAAAACGCCACATGCCGCACTTGTTTAAAAAAAGAACGGCGCTTCCCGCCTTTGACTGAACGGCTGATGATAGTGTTTGATTTTTTAACAACAGGGCTGGCATGCTGCTTGGTCTGCAATAGTTGCCGTCTGCCTGGCCAAAGGCAATGGCGGGTTGCCGAGAAATTAATACCTTCCATTTATTATTGAAAACTGCCCGGTACTATGATCCAGCGTATACAAACCATTTGGTTATTACTGGCAGCAGTGGCTGCCCTGCTTACATTTAAGCTGTCTTTTTACAGTGGCAATATAACGGTTGGACAAACAAAGACATTCACCGCCCTGAACGCGGCGTATAATATTCCCATTCTTATGGTTACCTGCCTCATTGCCGCCGCCGCACTGTTAATTGTCTTTTTGTACAAGAACCGCAAGCTGCAAATGCGCATGACGCTGGCCACTATTATCATTTCGTTATTTAACCTGCTGCTCTATTACAACCAGACCCATCTATTTGCCGAAGGCAGTTATGATCTTACGGCATTGCTTTCACTCTCCATCCCCGTCTTCCTGGTACTAGCTGCCAGGGGTATTTACAAGGATCAAAAGCTGGTAAAAAGCCTCGACAGGTTACGTTAGTGCGCTATTGCATTTTGCCTCAATGCGTTGCCAATGGCAATCCTATTCTAATGCGCTATTGCGTAGCTGCACTTGCCCTTCTCCCGGCAATGGCTTCCACTGGAATTTAATATTGTTGAACAACCTCTAAGTACTTAGTTAGGATACGTTGATCTCCTTTGCATCTACCCTTAAAATATTTATTGGCACTACGTATTTTTGACTAAGGATATATATAAACTACATATCTTTATAGCGTTTCCTATTCTTCTATCATTCGTCCGGTTTTTAATCCCTCTAGAGAACGAACTACCAATTATTTACGGGTACCACTTGATGCTTAGTCACCAACCAGATCTATAAACTAAAACAATCTGTATGAGAAGGATTTTTTACTTATCTCTTTTTCTTTTTTCGTATGCAATGGTTTCTGCGCAGCAACCCGGTGGCGTTCCGGGTTCCGTTCTCTGGCTCCGGGGCGATGGTTACACATTAGGCGCGACTGCCACCTGGACTGATTTCTCCGGCTTAACCAACAACTTTACCAATTCAGACCCCGGCCGTTCACCTTCTCCAAACGCTAATATTTACAACTTCAATTCGGCACTTACTTTTGATGGCAGCGTATTTTTGAGCAATGCACTCCCGACCAGCTTTCCGGAAGCAGACAATCCACGAACTATTTTCGTAGTGGCTAATCCTGCAAACGCAAGTCCTACCAGCGGCTTCCAGTGGATTCTTGCCTATGGTACGCGCAGCCCCCTACAAAGTGTACAGGTAGGCGCAAGCAACACCGATTTCTCCAATGCATTTTATTTCCTGGAATTTAATAATGCAAACTATTGGGCAGCCGGCAGCAACCCAACGGGAGGGTTGATGACTTTTGTATTGGAGAATGGCTTTGGCAGCCAATATGACCGGGGCAATTATTCACAATCACAGTCACTCTCCGGACTTGGTGCAACTTCTATCGATGCTGTGATCGGGGCACTTGATACAAATCCTACAGAAGCCTGGAACGGGAATATCGGCGAAGTCATTATCTATCCTTCCGCCCTGTCTGATGCAGACCGGGGTTTGGTAGAATCTTACCTGGCACTGAAATATGGTTTTAGCCTGGGTACCAATGGAACGCCGTTGAACTATACAGCTTCTGATGGAACAACTGTATTCTGGACAGGCTCTACAACATTTCAGAATGATATATTTGGCATTGGTACCGACAATGGTTCTCAATTGGTTGTTTCATTGTCTAATAGTATGAATACCGGTTCTGGTGATGGTACCGGGCAGAGCGGCAAAGCCAATATTACTATTGGAGTAGCTACAGACCCACTGGACAAACAGTTCCTGATGATCGGTAACGATGGCGGTTCGCTGGCTGAGCAAACCATTGCTGCCGGCCAGGCGCCGGTAATTGCTGTTGGCTCCAGCAGGCTCGGCCGCAACTGGAAAGTACAAAACACCGGGGCTGTAGGACCGCTGGATCTTTTTACCATTGACCTGGTGGGCCTTACCGTTTCCGGCGGCAGCGATCCAGACAATTATCGCCTGATGATCGATAATGATGGCGATGGTGATTATAGCACAGGTACACCAGAC
>DATJGC010000439.1:0-17388 GCA_035495345.1 Chitinophagaceae bacterium
CACAGAAAGCAGGGATATCTATTCCTATGTATGCCAGCTACTCGCAAACGCTGAGCACACCGGATTATGACCCCTATGATCTTGATGTAAAGCTGAAAGACAAACTCAACGGAACTCCTTCAAAAACGGCCAGGGATTCTATTAAGAATGATGCGGTAGACATTACTACCATACGCACCATCAATTTTACCAATGTAAAAAAGAATATTACAAATGGTAAAAAACAAAAGCTATGGAGCATTGAGAATATAGATCTCAGTTATTCCTATACCCGGCAGGAACACCACAACCCGCTGATTGAAAGTGATCAGTTGATTGTACACCGCGGAGGGCTTGGCTACAATTATTCTTCCAACCCAAAATACATTGAGCCTTTTAAAAACTTCATCCGGTCCAGAAGCCCCTGGTATAAATTTTTGAAAGATTTCAATTTTAACCTCATGCCGTCGATCCTCAGCTTCCGCGGAGATGCCAAGCGGCAGTTTGGTGCCTTCCGCCCAAGAAATGTTGGCGGTCCAAAAAATGTATTGCCCGAAACTTATAACAAGTACTTTACGTTCGACCGGTACTATACCCTTCGCTGGGATTTCACCCGCTCGCTCAACCTTGATTTTACCGCCACCAATTTTGCGCGCGTAGACGAAGCACCGGGCAGACTTACCAGCTATGAAAGAAAAAGAATGTGGAATAACTTTTTCCAGGGTGGAAGAAACGTGTCTTACCAGCAACAGGCCACTTTTACCTATGCATTGCCCACCAGCAAAATACCACTACTGGATTGGACCAACGTGCGCGTTGGCTATATTGCCAAATATGGCTGGCTTGCCTCCTCGCTGGATACGGTGGCCAGGAGCCTTGGTAATTTCCTGAACAATAGCCAGGATAAAAACGCCACCGCTGAACTGGACTTTACCAAACTCTACCAGAAAAGCCGTTTTCTCCGCGCGCTGGATTGGGATGCACCCACCGTGGCCCCCGCTCCTGCCCTGCCTGCAGTAAAAAACAAACAGGATTCGCTCAAGAATGGCAAAAAAATAAAGGAAAGAAAAATCAAAGACCCGAATGCATTGCCGCAACTGGGACTGGCAGTAAAAGTGATAGGCCGCTTGCTCACCTCTGTAAAACGGATGAGCATTACGTACAATTCTACCGGTACTACCAATCTTGCTGGGTATACAGACAGTACAAAAATTCTGGGTATGAACTGGCGCACCATGGCACCTGGCTTCGACTTTGTGATGGGCCGGCAGCCGGATACCAATTATATTAACCGCTTTGCGCAAAAAGGATTCTTCACCCACAATCCATTGCTCAATAATCTTAACCGGCAGGATTATAACCAGAGCCTTAAGATCAATGCGCAATTGATACCCGTGCGTGATCTTACTATAGATGTAAACGTTGATAAAACATTTGGTAAAACGTATTCAGAATTATACAAAGACACCAATACCACGGCACCCGGCAATTTCAGCAGGCTTAGTCCTTACTCATCCGGTAGTTTCAGTGTTAGTTATATTTCGTTCAAAACATTGTTTGGTAAGGTGAGCCCAGACCAGGTGTCTACTACCTTCCTTAAATTCCAGGAATACCGTACAATATTGTCTGAAAGGTTGGCAAAACTAAATCCATATTCAAAAGACCCCACGGGCACACCCGTACCTACCGGTGATGGCTACTACAAGGGCTATGGAAAATATGCGCAGGATGTATTGATACCTGCGTTCCTGGCGGCTTATACCGGTAAAGACCCTAATACGGTAGCATTGGTAAAACAAGACAATGAGAAGGTGAGCTCTAATCCTTTCAGTGGTATAAAGCCCCTGCCCAACTGGCGGATTTCTTATAACGGGCTTACGCGCATACCTGGCATGGAGCGAATCTTTAGCAATTTTGTGGTGAGCCATGCCTACAACAGCACCCTGAGCATGAACAGTTTTAATTCTGCCTTGCTGTACCAGGATCCGCTGAAACAAAGCTACCCAGGTTTTATTGATACCTTGTCTGGCAACTTCATACCCTACTTCCTGGTGCCAAATATTACTATTTCGGAAGCGTTTGCACCGTTTATAGATTTAGACATGCAGTTTACCAACCAGCTGGGTGCACGTTTTGAATACAAAAAATCACGACAGTTAAGCCTTAGCCTGGTAGATTTCCAGTTGAGTGAATCAAGGTCCACAGAATTTACTTTTGGCGGTCGCTGGCGCAAGAAGGGTTTTCCGCTTCCGTTTAAAGTGCCGTTTACGAAAAAAGATACCAAGAAGCTCGACAATGATATCACCTTCACGCTTGATCTCAGCGTGCGTGACGATATTACTTCCAATAGCAGGCTAGACCAGGCAACGGTGCTACCAACTGCCGGGCAGAAGGTAATCACCATCTCTCCCAGTATAGATTATGTACTTAACAACCGCGTAAAAATTATCCTGTATTTTGATCAGCGCCGTACCGAGCCAAAGATTTCTACCTCCGCCCCCATTACCAATACCAAGGGTGGCATCAAGATTAATATTTCACTGGCGCAGTAAGCAGGGCGCCGGGTGGTTACCATTTATTGGCGAAGGCAACACCGCATCAAACAAAACAATCTTATTTTGCAGACCCGCTAATGTTTGCAACGGCTACCCCGTAGCATCCTTCGGAATAGCTGGCAAGGTCAGTTGTTTGTGTTAACCATTAGCAGGCATATTGATTACATCACTGCAAAAAAAGTTTAATGAATACCGTTATAAGAAGAGCCGAAGTGCAAGATTGCCCGCGCATGCTTGAACTGATAAAAGAACTTGCACTGTACGAGAAAGCACCTGACGAAGTAACCGTTACCCTCGATCATTTTACGGATAGCGGTTTTGGCGCCAACCCTGTTTGGTGGGCCTTTGTAGCAGAGGTAGACGGGCATATCAAAGGATTTGCTATGTACTATATCCGTTATTCTACCTGGAAAGGGCAACGCATGTACCTGGAAGACCTGATTGTAACTGAAGAATGGCGTGGCAAAGGCCTTGGAAAATTATTGCTGGATGCGCTGATAAAAGAAGCGATAGAAAAAAACTTCAATGGCATCACCTGGCAGGTGCTTGACTGGAATGAACCCGCCATCAATTTTTACCGGAAATATTACAACGCACATTTTGACCCTCAATGGATCAATTGTTCCATCAATGTAAAGTAATGGCGCCTGCGTTTTAAGGGACCATGGTTATTTTCTGGTTCGATGCTTTTGCAAACGGCTGTAATGAAGACCATTAATCGATGCCCTCTACCTGCATGGTCTTTTCAATTTTTGTTACAAGCCCCTGCAGCACCTTACCCGGACCAACCTCGGTAAATTTAGAAGCGCCGTCTTTGATCATGGCCTGCACGCTTTGCGTCCAGCGCACGGCGCCGGTAAGCTGATCAATAAGATTTTGTTTTATTTCTTCACGGTCGTACACCGCCTTGGCTACCACGTTCTGGTACACATGCGCGGTGGGTTGGTGGAAAGTTGTTTTTTCAATGGCTGCCTTCAATTCTTTTTTTGCAGGCTCCATAAGTGGCGAGTGAAAGGCGCCGCCCACCGGCAATACCAATGCTCTTTTTGCGCCCGCGGCCTTCATGCGCTGGCAGGCAATATCAATACCTTTGATGCTGCCGCTAATTACCAGCTGGCCGGGACAATTATAATTTGCGGGCACAACAATTTCTCCTGTTTCTTCCTGCACCTGTGCACATATTTCTTCTACTTTTTCATCTGCCAGTGCAAGTACCGCCGCCATGGTAGAGGGCGTTAGTTCACAGGCCTGCTGCATGGCGGTGGCCCGGATGCTTACCAGGCGCATACCATCTTCAAAGCTCAGGGTGCCATTGGCCACCAGGGCAGAGAATTCTCCGAGTGAATGGCCTGCCACCATATCCGGCCGGGCAGACTCAATACTTTTATACGCAATCACAGAATGCAGAAAAACGGCGGGCTGTGTAACATTGGTTTGTTTCAGGTCTTCTTCAGTACCTGTAAACATAATATCTGAGATACGGAATTTTAGTATTTCGTTGGCCTGTTCAAAAAGCTTTTTTGCAAAGGCGTTATTATCATAATGTTCCTTCCCCATACCAGGAAACTGTGAACCCTGTCCTGGAAATACGTACGCATGTTTCATGTAATCAGATTAATGCACCAAATATAAAAGGTTTATCTGAAGCAAGTAACACTTTCAGACAAACCTTTCCGTAAAAAAATGAACTCAATGCAGGTGAGAACCGATGAGCCGTATAAACTCGCTCCTGCTTTCGTTTTTATGAAACTCACCGCAAAAAGCAGAGGTGGTGGTAACGGAGTTTTGCTTTTGTACACCGCGCATCATCATACAAAGGTGAGAGGCCTCTATTACTACAGCAACGCCCAACGGGTTTAAGGTATCCCTGATCACTTCCATGATCTGGTGCGTAAGCCGTTCCTGCACCTGGAGGCGGCGTGAGTACACATCTACCACGCGGGCAATCTTGCTGAGGCCGGTGATGTAACCGTTGGGAATGTAGGCAACGTGCGCTTTTCCGTAAAACGGCAGCATATGGTGTTCGCACATACTATACAGTTCAATGTCTTTCACGATGATCATTTCGGAAACCTCTTCGTGAAATTTGGCAGACTCCAGTACGGCCCTGGCATCCTGCTGGTAGCCCTGTGTTAAAAACTGCATGGCTTTGGCAACGCGTTCAGGTGTTTTTAAAAGTCCTTCGCGCTGCGGGTCTTCGCCCAGCAATTGAAGCGTATTGGTGTAATTGTCTACCAGCTGTGCGGTTACCTGTTCGTCGTACTCGTCTTTTTTCTTATAAGACATATCTGTTGTTTTATCAATCTTTTGTGCTTGTTCCTTTCTGTAAACTACACCGGGTATTCTACAAAGTTTCTTTCGGTCTCGTATAAACGCACCTGCAACGCAATATCGGGACTCAGGTGAGGCCGCAATAAATTGTAGATTACAATGGCAATATTTTCTGCCGTGGGGTTCAGCGTCTTAAATTCTTCCGTGTCCAGGTTCAGGTTTTTGTGGTCAAATTTTACAAGTACATTGTCTTGTATCAGATCACTCAATACTTTTAAGTCCATCACAAAACCAGTCACCGGGTCTGGCTCTCCTACCAGTTTTACCACCAGCTCATAGTTATGGCCATGATAATTGGGCAGGTTGCATTTACCAAATACCTGTTTGTTTTTGTCTGCGTCCCAGGCAGGGTTATTAAGCCGGTGTGCTGCGTTAAAATGTTCTTTTCTGTAAACGGCTACTTTACTCATAGTTAGTACTTAAAAATACGGAAAGCTCCGCAGGCAGTATAATTAAACTATTGTACAGGCCACGGCAGCAGTTGGCCCTGCCTAACAACTGGCCAGCGTGGTTTTGGCTGAACACTTATTACAGCGCTGCATGGCAAAGGTTCGGCGCTGAGGTGTTTTTTGATGCCTCAGTCTCCAAAATATTCTACATAAATCCTGGGGGTTTCATAAAGCTTTATGCAATGCAACTGCACACCGGCCGGCAATTGCGGCACCAGTTGATGCCAGATGCCGATGGCAAGGTTTTCTGTAGAGCACATTTTATCCTTCAAAAAAGCAACATCCAGGTTCAGGTTTTTATGATCCAATAACTCCAGCACATGCTCTTTTATAATAATGCTTAACTTTTTCACATCAAATAAAAAACCGGTCTCGGGGTCGGGCTTACCCTTAATGGTTACAAATAATTCATAATTATGCCCATGCCAGTTCTCATTGGCGCATTTTCCAAACACGGCTTCGTTCTTCTCTACTGTCCATGCCGGGTTAAATAGCTTATGCGCCGCATTAAAATGCTCCACTCTTGTGAGATACACCATCGCTGTTTCAAATTTGCGCGAAGTTACAAATTTGCCATGGAACTGCTGTGGTGATACGCCCTTTGCACAATGCTTGGGTTCATTTTGGCCTTCAGCCAGGAGCGTAGCAATTGCCCGCAAAGCACGACATTTGCGTTTTACCAACCCATCACCCGCATGAACTGTCTGGTTGTAGCTGCTACGCATAGAGAAATTACCCCGTTGCTGGCCTGGTTGCCAACCGCTGCTAAGGCGAGCGTGCAGCCGGATATACTGGTCACTGGCATTGGACTCACCGCCACCAGCTATCATTTGGGGCAGCAATTACAGATCCGCCATTATGATCTTGTGCTGCAGGCCGGGGTTGCGGGCTGCTTTAACAAAAACATGGCGCTTGGCACCGTGGTAGCCGTAAAAGCAGAGGCCATTGCAGACCAGGGCGTCATGGAAACTGTAACATGGAAAACGATATTTGATATGCAACTGCAGGCCCCCAGCCAGTTCCCATATACCAGGGGCTGGTTGCTCAACCCGCACAAAGCATTGCTACAAAAAACAGGGTTGAAAGCAGTAAAGGCTGTATCCGTTAATCAGATCACCAGCAAAAAGAAAATGCTGGCCATTTATAACGATGCATTCAAGCCAGTTGCTGAATCTATGGAAGGTGCGGCGCTTCATTATACCTGTTTAATGAAGGGCATACCCTTTCTTCAGCTGCGCGCCATGTCTAATTATGTAGGCGAAAGAAATAAAAAACATTGGGAGATGCAAGCCGCCATCACTTCTCTTAACAAAGTGCTTATTCAACTGTTACAGCAATTATGAAATGTACGCTTGGGTTTTCGCCCTGTCCTAATGATACCTTCATCTTTGATGCACTGGTCAATAACAAAATTGATACCGGCGGATTTACTTTTGATGTGGTGATGGAAGATGTGCAAACGCTGAACCGCTGGGCCATGGAAGGCAAGTTAACCATCAGCAAAATCAGCTATGGCAGCCTGCCATTGGTGCTGGACAACTACATAGTTTTAAACGCAGGGGGTGCGCTGGGTAAGGGCGTGGGACCCTTACTGATTTCAAAAAATGAATTGCGGGATCCTGCGCAGATAGAAGATAAAACCATTGCCATACCCGGGGAGAATACCACGGCACATATGCTTTTTTCACTGGCGTATCCAAAAGCCAAAAACAAATCTTTCCTTGTTTTTTCCGCTATTGAAGAAGCCGTGCTGCAGGGCAGCGCAGACCTTGGTGTTATCATTCATGAGAATAGGTTTACGTACCAGCAGAAAGGATTAAAGAAAATAATAGACCTTGGCGATTACTGGGAACAACAAACACAATCACCCATTCCCCTCGGTGGTATCGTTATAAAAAGATCTGTTGATAGCATCGCGCAGCAAAAAATAGATGCGCTGATAAAAGAAAGTGTAGCCTATGCATTCGCTCATTATCCGTTGCTGGCGCCATACGTGAAAGAACACTCACAGGAAATGGAAGAGCAGGTAATGCGCCAGCATATAGACTTATATGTAAATGATTTCAGCCTTGCATTGGGCAGTGCAGGTAAGGCGGCCGTACACAAATTACTGGCAGTGTACCAGCAACTCTACCCCGCCACGCGGCGTTTTAACGAAGACCTGCCCGTCTTTGTTCCAACAGCTGCTTAGATCATTTCACCCTGCAGGTTATGTCTTTTTCACTGCTTTGGTATACACTTCCAGGCAACGCTTGCGGGCCATCTCATGTTCTACTATCGGTAATGGATAGTTGAGTTCTTCCAATTCTGGCACCCACTTCCGGATGTACACTAACTTTTTATCGAAGTTGGCGGTTTGCCGGGCCGGACTGAATATCCTGAAATAAGGCGCAGCATCGCAACCACTGCCGGCAGCCCACTGCCATCCACCATTGTTGGCAGCAAGATCGTAATCAAGCAGTTTCTCCGCAAAATATGCCTCGCCCCAGCGCCAGTCTATGAGCAGGTGTTTTGCTAAAAAAGAAGCGGTAATCATCCTAACCCGGTTATGCATAAAACCAGTGGCATTTAACTCACGCATACCGGCATCTACAATGGGGTAACCCGTCATACCCTGGCACCATTTCTTAAATTCACTTTCGTTGTTTCTCCACTTAATATGCTCATACTCTTCACGAAAAGCGCGCCCCTTGCCTACTTTCGGAAAATGATGCAGGATCATCTGGTAGAAATCACGCCAGATAAGTTCGTTCAAAAAAGTTTGGTTAAGATCCTTTACCTGTGCCACCAGCCGGCGTATGCTAATGGTACCAAAACGCAGGTGTACCCCCAGCCTTGAAGTACCAGGTATGCCGGGATAATCTCGTTGCGCCGTATATTTCTTAATCAGTTCTTTGTCGAGCTCGCTTGAAGGAAATGGTTTTTCCACCGGCTCAAAACCCATGTCTTGCAGGGAAGGTATGGGTTGGGGCGATTGCCTGAAAAGATTCTTCAGGTATTTCTTTACCGGGTATTCTTTGTAGTAGAATGGGGTGAGCGTTGCTTTCCAGACGCGACTGTAAGGCGTAAATACCGTATAGGGTTTGCCATCACTCTTTACTATCTCATCCTTCTCAAAAATGACCTGGTCTTTATAGCTGTGCAGGCTGGCGTTGTGCTCAGTTAGCAGCTTTTGCACAGCCGCATCTCGCTCAATGGCATAAGGCTCATAATCTGTATTGGTAAATACTTTTTCAATGCTATACTTAGCCAGTAATTTTTTGAAGACCTGTAGGGGCTGGTCGTAGTACACCTGCAAACTTCCGCCCGCTTTGGTAAATACTTCCTGCATTTCCAGGATGGCAGCATGGATGAATTCTACGCGTCGGTCTGCCTTATTGCTGAGATCATCCAGGATGTTTTTATCGAAGATGAACAGCGGCAGTACCGGCTTATCACTTTTGAGCGCATGGTAGAGGGCAGCATTGTCTTCCGTTCTCAGGTCGCGCCTGAACCAGCAAATATTTACGGCAGGTAATGACTTCATGCAAACAGTTTCAATGCCTTTCAACAGAGGCGCTATTAAATTGTTTAATAGGCGATTGTCAACTTTTCAACAATTTCTGGAAGATAAAAGATGAACATTGATTGCCATAAGTACTGGCGTCGCAATGGGCCACCCATCGTATACCTCTTACCGCATTGGTAAGAAAGACTTCATCGGCGTTGAGCAGGTCGTCTATGGTAATCGGCTGCTCTACCACCGTTAGCTGCTGCTGCGGCAGTTGATCCAGCAGAAAGCCACGCATTACACCGGCAATACCCCCCTCGCTGAGTGGGGGCGTGCAAATAGTGTTGTTTTTTACGATGAATACATTGGCGATGCTGGCATCACAGATACGCCCGCTGGTATTGAGTACAAAAACTTCGTTCCAGCGTTCTTTTTTGGCGTGGATGGCTGCCATCAGGTAGGGCAGGTATTGGTTGGTTTTTAGGTTGGCAAAGGCATCCATCGGTTTACGTGCGTCTGCGTAAATGCCGGTGACCAACCCATTCTCGTTGAGGGCAAAGTCTGGTGAAGGCAGGGCCCAGCTTTCTATAATGCAATGGGGAGCGTGATTCTCGGGGTCATACACACCACCATTACCCCTGAAAAGATTGATGCGTACGCGTGCAGTTGCCTGCTGGTTTTTCTTACAAAGGGCTACTGCCTGGTCTGCCAGCGCCTGGGGGGTAAAGAGCCGCGGCAGCTCAAAGCCCAGGAGACTTAGGCCTTTAAAAAGCCGGTTGAAATGCGCCTCTGCCAATTGCAGCTGGCCGTTGCTGTAGCGGATGGTTTCAAAAAGTCCATCGCCGTAGCGCAGGCCACGGTTGGCGGCACCTACCAGGGGTGTATCAGACTTAAAAAACCGCCCATTGTACATTACAAAATCACTCATCGTGGCCCGAAAATAAAACAGTCCCGGCGCATTTGCCGGGACTGTTAAGTATTTTAAGCGCTGGGCAGTCATGCACCTTCTTCCAGCAATTTGTTTTTTACGGCATACATTACCAGGCCGGCCATGCTTTTGGCACCGGTCTTTGTTTTGAGTTTATCGCGGATGGCTTCTACCGTGCGCGGGCTGATGTCTACAATATCCGCAATTTCCTTGGTGGTCTTTTCTTCGCACATCAGTTTCAGGATGCGGAGTTCTTTATCATTCAATTGCACATCTTCCTGGGCATGTTCTACTTTTTTGGTACGAAGGCCGGAGAGCAGGGCCTTGTTGGTGAGTTCATTAAAATAGAACTCCTGTTCAAAACAGGTTTTGATGGCCTGGTAGATGGTTTCGCTGTCAGAATTTTTGGTCAGGTAAGAATTAGCGCCCACTTCCATCAGTTTTGAGATCATGGAGTGGTCATTATGCATGGAAAGAATGATGACTTTAATGTCTGGGTAGAGCTTCCTGATCTCCGGCAGCGTGGTAATACCATCCATCAGGGGCATCTGGATGTCTAGTAAGATCACATCCGGCTCAATATGTTTCAGTAAATTGAGTAATTGCATACCATTATCTGCTTCTGCAATCATCTCGATGTCTTTACGAACGGCCAGTGCGGTTTTTACGCCGGCACGGAAAAGTGCGTGATCGTCTGCAATGGCCACTTTAATGGGTCGGGAGGGGTCGTACTGTTTCATAAGGTATTATTTGTTGCTTTGTGGAAACAACTGATTTTAAAAGCGCTGCTGTAAAAAGAAGCAAAATTTGCCATATCTACCATAGTATAAGTACGAAATTATGTTATTTCGGAATATACTTAC
The DNA here is from genome assembly GCA_035495345.1 of Chitinophagaceae bacterium. Lineage (GTDB taxonomy): Bacteria > Bacteroidota > Bacteroidia > Chitinophagales > Chitinophagaceae > JACMLD01. Next base: position 10,596 of record DATJGC010000439.1, read on the forward strand.
AGCGGGCTGGTGAAAGTATTTCTCCGATAAGGCAAATCGTATAAGAGACTGGCTGCCTTAGTTGATTTACGATATAACCAGTAAATACCGAATATTGAAAATGGGGGGGATATGCTCTTGTCCACATAGTTGTCCACATGTACATTTGTTTCAAGTTGATTGACGGGGATTAGCAACCTCACAAGACCATCCAATGTCCTGAAATAACCGTCCAGTAACTTTGTTCAATATCCAATGAAACCCAGCGAAGTCCAATGTCAATCAACTTATTTTTCCTTTGCTAATCCGTCTCCCCAAAAAAAACAGCCGAGCCTGTTACCATTGTCTTTCTAAACAACCATCCCATCCCTTTGAATGCCATTGGCCGATTGAAATAATACCACTGTCCCGTTTTTAAAATGTGCACGAGAAAATGAGCATCCTTTAAAAAACCTTGTCCTTATTTCTTTTATTGCTAGCCGGTACAATACTAACCTGCTTTTTAATAGCAATGCAACAATGAAGTAGCGGAATACAATGCTGAGCGCATGCCGGTTCCTTGGCTTACTTAACCATTGCAAAAAAAAGCAGGCTTTTTATTGCCTGCCCGGAAACCGGTTGCCGGCCTCCCCCTTGGTTCTTCCATGTCTCTTTTTTTGTTATCGCGTTATTGTCAAATAAGGGCAGGGAAATATCCCTGCCCGCCATTCACCGCTAGGCAGCTGCCAACCAAGTACACATAACCCAAACGGCAGGGCTGCGCGCGGAATAGGATAAGGTTCAATGGCGCTGTATTGAAACCGAAAATAGGCAGGTTGCCCAAGAGCGCAAGGTGAAAAACACGCTCCCAAAATGTTTTCTTTCTCGCTAAAAAATGTTTTGTCCTCGTTGCATTAGTGTTCTCCATAAAAAAGCATAGTTGCCGGAAAAATATCCCTAGCAGCATTCTAATGCCAACACTTAGCTAATTGCGAAATAAATTATTAAAAGGTCTATTTCGCCAAGACTTGCGCCGGTTTTATTTTGTTCAATGAATGCAAACGGATAATTTACTCTACCGTTTACAGATGCCCTGCTGTACTCCGGCCCCCTGACCATGAACCCGTCTTTCTCAAATAACCTACTGGTGATCATCACCGGCACCGTGCTGCTGGTAATGTTGCTGGCATTTATTGGCGCGCTGCTGCTGCAGCACCGCCGCCGAGAGCAGGGCTATCTCCTCTGTCTTGCCCAATACCAGCAACAGGCAGACCGGCAACTCCTACAAGCACAAATTGAGATGCAGGAACAAACCTTCCAGGAGATAGCGCGCGAGCTGCACGATAATATTGGTTTGTCGCTCACGCTGGCCCGCCTGCAACTGCGCCTGCTGCAGGAGGACAGTGCAAACAGCAACGCGCTTGTTGCCGGTGTTAACGATATCATTGGTAAAGCGGTGGCAGACCTTCGGGATATTTCCAGTGGTTTAAATACAGACAGCATCCGGTCTGAAGGCCTGTACCATGCGGTACGGCAATTAGGAGAAAAGCTACAGCGAAGCGGAAACTATGCTGTACAAATATCAGTCTCCGGCGATATTGTTTTCCTTGAAGCTTCAACAGAGCTTATCGTTTTCAGGATGCTGCAGGAAGCGGTGAACAATATTTTAAAACACGCGGCAGCTACCGCCATCGCCATCAGCCTTTTTTATGAATCCTCACGGCTATGCATAGTGGTAAACGACAATGGTTGCGGTTTTAACCCGCAGCAACAGAATGATGATGACCGGCGGCGCGGCCCGCGCAGTGGTTTACGTAACATGCAGGCAAGGGCCCTGGCGCTGCGGGGTAGTTTTTTTGTTGAAAGTCGGCCGGGTGGTGGTACCAGGGTTGTTTTCAGCCTGCCTATTCAATAACTACAAATGACTGAGCAATTAAATAACAGTATTACGGTTGCACTGGCAGATGATCATGTGCTGCTGCGCCACGCACTCGCCCGCATCATTAACGGCTTCCCTCATTGCGAAGTGATTGCTGAGGCCGCTAACGGAAAGGAATTGCTGAGCCTGCTCGACAAAAACAGGCTGCCGCAGGTTGTATTGCTAGACCTGAACATGCCCCTGATGGATGGTTTTGATACAGCTGCCTGGCTTTACCAGCATTACCCTTCAGTAGCCGTGCTGATGCTATCTATGTATGAAAGTGACCAGGCGCTGATTCGTTTGTTGCAGACGGGGGTTCGCGGATTTCTCAAAAAAGATATATCGCCCGATGAACTGGAAGAAGCTATACAGACGGTAGTGCAGGTGGGTTATTACTATTCTCAGCAGGTATCCGGAAAAATGGCCAACCTGTTTCGCTTCAAAAACGGGCAGGGAATGGCATTGGAAAAAGCCACGCTGTCCATGCAGGAATTTACCTTTTTGAAACTGGCGGCGGGTGAGCTTACCTACAAAGAAATAGCGGCGGAAATGCGCCTCAACCCGCGGGCCATTGACGGGCTGCGAGATCAGCTTTTTGTGAAGCTGGATATCCGCAGTCGCGTTGGACTGGCCATGTATGCCATCAGGCAGGGAATTGTTGCGTTGTAAAAGGAAGCTTTTAATCTATCAGCTTATTGCGCATGCCGTACATGATGAGGCCGGCAATGGTTTTTGCCCCCACTTTTGTCTTCATGTTCTGGCGGATGGTTTCTACCGTGCGCGGACTCAGAAAGACTTCCTTGGATATTTCCTCCGTGGTTTTGTCTTCTGCCAGCAATTTTAAAATGCGCACTTCCTTTTCTGAAAACTTTACCGGGTTGGGATAAAACTGGCGGACCTGCCGCTTGGTTTGCAACTTGGAAAGTACGGCCTTGTTCACCAGTTCATTGAAATAGAAATCATCATTCATACAGGCAAGGATGGCCTGGTATATTTCTTCGGGGTCTGTTGTCTTTGTGAGGTAGGCATTGGCACCCATTTCCATCATTTTGCTGATCATCTCCTGGTCGTCATACATCGTCAGCACAATGATCTTTACATCTTCATACTCTTTCCGCAGCAGTGGAATGGCATTGATACCGTCTATTTCGGGCATGCGGATGTCCATCAATAAAACATCCGGCTTTTTAATCTGCATCTTGTGCATCAGGTCTTTACCATCTTCCGCCTCCCATAGGATCTTGAGGTACTCTTTGTTTTTCAGCGCCATCCGGATACCATCCCGGAAAATTTTGTGATCGTCAGCAATCGAAACTTTAATTTGTAGATCTGTGGTCATACGGGCATTGGTTTTATATATCGGTTATTGGCTACCCGCCGGCTACACAGCTTTTTACAGCGTATACCGGTGAGGTTTATGTGCTAATGTGCTAATCAGAGCATTCATAACAATTACAGGCTAGTCCGGCAGACGGCTTTACAGCGTGTGTACCGGTAAAATGTAATTACTGCAAGTGCAAAATGCAGTAATTCTGCGATTGTCTTATTTTTTCTGGTAATTATCTTTGTATAAACTCTACTGCCACTGGCACCACCTGCCCAACCGTTCTAAACGTATTTGCTGGAACGTTAAAACCCGCGGTTAATTGCCGCCGACCCTGCTGCTTTTTAATGCCACCCCTGCTGCCTGCACCTAAGCTAAGAATTTTTATTTGGAGAAGGCTTCAAGTTGCTTCTTAACACAACGCTCCATTTTTCACAAATGCGTATAATCTACCTGCGCTATTGTCGAAACAACCCCAATTTCTTCCGTAAAATTACTATTATCGTATCGTGGAATTTCGTATTTTTACGAAGTACATTTACCTTAAAATTCCGCTGAAATCCTTATCCGGCCTTAGTTTCAGCAATTTATAACTTTTCGGTAAAAGTACCTGCGCATTGGCCATTCTTTTTTTTTTAATGTATTTCGTAGGGCATTAATGTCTCCAAACCTCCAAAAAACTGTATTTATGATGCAAACTGCAATCACCACAAAATCAATCGCACAAACCGGCGAAGCAATCACACAAGAACTCGGCGTTCAGATGGTAACTGATTTCCAGGCTGCCAACCCAACTGAGGTTAAGGCATTCCAGGTAGGCCGCAACATTATCGAAGAAATTCTGTCACAGCCAGGTTGTGCAGGTCTTCGTTTTTACAATGCTTACAATGAAGCAGGTGAAAAAACACTTGTGTACATGGGCATTGACGCAGCCGGCAAATCTATCATTGAGTACACAATGGTTGACTGCAATGGCAATTTCGATGTTAAGAAAGGAATCGTTGCTGATCGCCTTGGTAGCGTAGGAAATGGAGACAGTGATTTGTTTGAATGGCTGACCAACGCTATGTAAAATAGTCTTGATTAGTAATACAATGTCTTATATATTTGGGATAGTTAAGACTAACTCTCCTGAATGTTACATTTGCTAAGTTTTTTACCTGATTTACTACCCATAGTTTTTTTTCTCCTGTTTAAAAACAGGAATAAAGAAAAAGAATTATGGGTAGTCTTTATTTACAGCATTATCTCATTCATCACAGACAGTTACTTCTTCAAATTCAACCCCTCCAAACATATTGAAGCCATTCTTTTCAGCACTTTCACCGTTATAGAATATACCGTTTTCGCCATTTTTTTTTACCTCTGCTACAGAACTCCTGCCTTAAAAAAATGGGTAATCATCTGTTCTGTCGTATTTTCAGCCAGCGAAATTTTGAACTTGTTCCTGGCAAGTAAGGAAAAGTTTGACGCATTGCCGGCGTCTATGGAGGCCATTTTAATCATTGCCTTCAGCCTTTTGTTTTTTTACGAGCAGCTTAAAACGCCTGAGAGTACCTTTATTTATTCCACCAAGAAGTTTTGGGTGGTGCTGGCCATCTTTGTATACCTGGCGGCCACTTTCATTTTATTCATATCTACCCTTTATATGTCTGAGCAGGAACGCAGGGTGTATTGGCCTATCAACTGGGTGGCCAATATCATCAAAAATGTCTTCCTCGCCATCGCTTTTATCCTGAAATCCGAAAAGAATTTTAAAACAATTCAAAATCAATACAATATCTGAGAAAAAAAGCCATTTAACTACTAAACCAACCGAAAGGGTACCAATTATTCATGTTTTTCTTACAAATTGACAATACGCAGCAAGGCATCCCCTATGTGATTTTCTTTGGCACCATTGGCATGCTGACCCTCACTGTGGGCCTTATTGTGTTCATTATTTTTCACCAGCGCAAGGTCATTCGCTACCAGGGTACCCTTCAGCGAATGGAGCAGGATCAGCAGCGGATGCTGCTTAATGCCTCTATCCGCCTGCAGGAAGAAGAAAGACAACGCCTGGCGGCCGACCTGCATGATGATGCCGGGCCCCTGCTGGCTACGGCCCGTCTCTACCTGAATGAGAACCTGGTGAATATGGACAAGGCCTCCCAATTGCAAAGTATCTATAACGCGAAACAGATTATAGACGATACCATACAGCTGATCCGCAATATCTCTCACAGCCTGATGCCGCCTACCCTGAAAAACTTTGGACTGGAATCTGCCGTGAACGACCTGTTCCAGAAAATCAGCGGTTCGGGCAGCCTCAATGCCAGCTGCCGCTTTCATGATTATAAGGAGCGGTTAAAGACCGAAGATGAACTCATCCTCTTCAGGGTATTGCAGGAACTGGTGAATAATATCCTGAAACATAGCAATGCCAGCTTTATACATGTAACCCAGAATATCAACGGAGATAAATTCTTTCTGCGCCTGCACCACGACGGGCGCGGCCTGACGCAGGCAGATTTTGAAAAACTGAACAAAAGCCCGGTAGGATTGGGCCTTAAAAATATCCAGAGCCGCCTTAAATTGTTAAGTGGAAATATCTATTTTGAAAAAGACGTTTCGCAAACCTATTACAAGGTAACCATCGAATTGTCTAAAGAAGACGTGCTCTGATAAAATGAAAGGGGAATTTAGTCGTTTAAATAACGAAAGTTTGTAATTTAGCCTTTTTCCAATATCACCTGAACCAATGAGCCTGATAAAAGTAGCCATAGCAGACGATCATAAAATATTCCGGAAAGGGGTTATTCTCTCGCTCCGCCCTTACTCGAATATTAAGTTTGTTATGGAGGCTGAAAACGGACAGGAACTGATAGACAATCTCCCCGGCGAAGAAATACCTGAAGTTATATTAATGGATCTGCGCATGCCACGTAAAGATGGCATTGAGGCTACTAAATATGTGGCCAAGCACTTCCCTCAAATACATGTTATCTGTCTTACTATGTTTGAAGACGAACGCTTTGTGAGTCATATGATGGAAGTAGGCGCCAATGGTTATCTCCTTAAAAGTGCAGAGCCGCAGGAAATAAAGAAAGCCATTATGGAAGTGGTTTCCAAAGGCTATTACCTCAACAACTTTGTGAACCGCATACTGCTTAAGAAATCTCACTCCAAGCAAAAAGTGGCGCCCAATCTCAGCCAGGAAATTACCATCAGTGATCGTGAGCGAGACGTTATCAAGTATATCTGTATGGAGTTTACGGCCCAGGAAATTGCGCAAAAACTGGAGGTAAGCCCGCGCACCGTAGAAGCCATCAAAGACCGTTTGATGGAAAGATTTGGTTCAAAGAATACAGCGGGACTTGTATTTTTTGCAGTAAAGAATAACCTGATTGATTAAACTCCCCTGCTCTCTTTTACAATTTCATTTCAGGCACATCATCCGCAGCAGTTAACTTACCCGCTGTCTTACTTTTTATTTCTTCTACCGTAACACCCGGTGCACGCTCTACCAGTACAAAACCATCCGGCGTTATATCCAGCACCGCCAGTTCTGTTACCACCCTTTTTACACAGTGTACACCCGTAAGCGGCAA
>DATJGC010000440.1:0-6769 GCA_035495345.1 Chitinophagaceae bacterium
ATTGCTGGTGACATTGTCACTTTTCTCAACAATATATGCGCTGCTGTTAATTTCCTGCAGGCTGGTCCAGTTGAGTGTTACGCTGTTACCGGCCAGGGCTGCTTTAAACAATGAAATGGAAACAGGCAGTGCGGCTGCAGAACCGGTGGTAAAATAAGCCGGGTTAGTAGGCAATGCGGTATTCTGGGCAAAGGCAGGACCAACAATGGTTGGACCGGCAGACTGGCCTACAGGAACACCGGCTACGCCAGCCGTAGAATATTTTATTTGCGATGTACCGCCGTTTACCAGCACATTCAGGTTTCCGCTACCGTTGCCCCCGCTGCCGGCAATGATGCTGCCGGTGCTGGCAATACGTACCACGTACACAGGTGCGGTGGTAGTGGTGCTGATGCTGATATCATTCTTCTTTGTTGTACCGTTGGGCGTGTTAAAGACAAGAGTGCCAAAGATGTCGATGATAGAATTGCTCAAGGCGAAATTAACCCCATTGGTACCCGCAACGGTTACAGTAATGCCAGCGGGTATTACAATGCTGTCATTGTTGAGCGGGGTGGCAGGAAGCCCGGTGGTGGTCCAGGTACCGGCTACATCCCAATTACCGGAACTGGAGGCTTTTACCAGGCGGCGGGCCTGGCCAAAACTGGTGGAGGCAAGCACAAGCAGTGCAAGAATCGAGTAGATTTTTGTCATGTTTCTGAAGTTTATATGATGAATTGTTTAGCCTATTTCATCATAGGATGGGGGAGGTGCGTTGCACAGGATTGGGGCGGTGTACAGTGAGGAATGAAGGAAGGAAGCTGGATTGTGGTTTATTTTAATAAGCGAAACGCTTATTGGCAAGAGGATATTTACTTACGAGAACGTAAAAGTATTGTGTATAAATGGCTAATCAAAGTTTTTGGGGAAAATATTGCTTGTACGGGATCAATTTCTTTTCAAATTCAAAATTCAAAAGCACTATTGTCCGGTTAATCCTTTAATTGATCGGCCTCAAAGCCGGCCGGGCTTCTCACCCGCAACGCCGCTGTGTTTTACTTTTAAGCTATAACTGAGCTGTAGTAAGCTTTTCAGCCATTGCATGGTTGAGCTGTAGTACAAAGCTCACGTAAAACGAAGGCGGCTTTTGCGGGCGTTGGTGTCTGAATCGCCTTCGTAAGCCCCTTGCTCGGCGAATTAGTACCGGAGTCGCTTCCACAAAGCTCTAGTAGAAAAGTAAAAAATGTTTCCCGGACACCAGTAATTCAAAAGTCAAAAAGCGCTGGTGGGGGTGATCAGTGCTGAGTTCTTAGTTCCTGGTTCCGGGTTCTTTTGCTGGGCGATTTTTCAGCCTCTTATTCTCTTTGACCCCTTTTCTCTTTTTCTCTTTACCTCCTAGCCCCTCTGTTAGCTCCGTTTTCTCTGTGCGAGAAAATTATGCTAAGCAAAAGACCTTTAACTCTTTTTCTCTTTGTCTCCTGCCCTTTAGCTCCGTTTTCTCTGCGCGAGAAAATTTTTCGAATAGGAGGCCTTTTACTCTTTGCATCTTATTCTCTTTGTCTCCTAGCCATTGCTAAATAGAAAGCGAATTGATTTGACGCCTTATGAAATGCGGGGGTTCACTTGCCCAGAAATCCAGGCAAAGGCTTTTTACTTTTGAATTTTGCCTTTTGCCTTTTAACTCAGACTTCTTTTTCAATCAGTCCCAGCTTTTCCACGGCAATTTGCGCGGCAATCTGGCTGGCGTCTTTTTTATTGTAGGCCTTGCCTTCGGCAATGAGTGCGCCATCTACTACAGCACCAATGGTGAAGAGGCGGCGGCCGCCTTCTACTCGTTCATCCATGGTTTCAAACTCCAGGTTCTTGCCATTTTTATTGGCCCAGCCATAGAGTTTGTTTTTATGATTGATCTCAAGGTTCTCCAGGTCATCCATAAAAAGATGCGGCAGAATTATCCTTTCCATCACCCATAGCTTTGTTTTGGAAAAGCCTTTATCGAGGTATACAGCACCTACCACTGCTTCCAGTGTATTGCCAAAGATCTGGCTGATGCGAAGTGAATTATCAAACTTATTAAAGTTGGTAATTTTCTTCAATCCCATTTTTAGCGCAATCTCATTGAGCGTGGTGCGGTTCACCATCTTGCTGCGCATTTCCGTAAGAAATCCTTCTTCTTTGTAGGGATATTTTTTAAAAAGAAAATCGGCCACGATGCCGCTGAGAATGGCATCGCCCAAATACTCTAAACGTTCATTGTTTTCATCGGCCATTTCTTTTACAGATCGGTGGGTGAGCGCCGCTTTGTACAGTGAGGTATTGCCTGGTGTAAAACCAAGCACATTGCGCAATTGCTTTTTGAACGAAGGCGCTTTTTCGTTACCCGGAAGAAATCTGTCTAGGAATGCCACGACTGCAATCTACATATTAATGAGTAATAAGTAATAAGCCGCCTGCTGCATAAATGCGGCGGAGGCAAAAGAAATGAAGGGGATCTTTTTACTATTGGGGGCCTACTGGTACTTTTTCACAATCACCGCTGCGTTATGTCCGCCAAAGCCAAAGGTATTGCTAAGCGCAGCGCGCACGGGTCGTTTTTGCGCCTTATTAAAAGTAAAGTTGAGCCTCGGGTCCAGCGTGGGATCGTCTGTAAAGTGATTGATGGTAGGGGGTACAATATCATGCACGGTGCTCATGATGCAGGCAATGGCTTCAATTACGCCGGCGGCGCCGAGGCAATGGCCGGTCATGGATTTGGTGGAGCTGATATTTAATTTATACGCATGCTCGCCAAATACATGGGTAATGGCCTTGGTTTCTGCACCATCTCCCAGGGGTGTGGAGGTGCCATGGGTGTTGATATAATCAATGTCTTCCGGTTGCATATTGGCATCTTCCAGCGCGGCGCGCATTACGTTGCGGGCACCGAGTCCGTCTGGATGAGGGGCGGTAATATGGTAGGCATCCGCGGTGGCACCGCCGCCGGCTATTTCGCAATAGATACGGGCGCCTCTTGCAAGGGCACTGTCGAGTGTTTCCAGCACAAGGATGCCTGCGGCTTCGCCCATTACAAAACCGTCTCGGTCTTTATCGTACGGACGGCTGGCGGTGGCGGGGTCATCATTTCTTTCACTCATGGCCTTCATGGCATTAAAACCACCTACACCCGCTTCAATAATCACCGCTTCACTTCCGCCGGATAAAATGATATCGGCCTTGCCCAGTCGCAAAAGGTTAAACGCTTCAATAATAGCGTTGGTACTGGTGGCGCAGGCGCTTACCACGGCAAAGTTGGGGCCGCGCAAATTATGACGCATTGATATCTGCCCTGCGGCAATATCAAGTATCATTTTTGGAATAAAGAAGGGGTTAAAGCGGGGAGTACCGTCGCCGCGGGCAAATTCGGCTACTTCGGTTTGAAAGGTAATGATGCCGCCGATGCCGCTGCCAAACACAACACCCACACGGTCTGGGTTGATATTGTCTTTGGTAAGACCAGCATCGGCCATTGCTTCATCGCTGGCCACAAGGGCAAATTGGGTAAAACGGTCTATTTTGCGTGCCTCTTTCCTGTCCATGAACTGCACAGGGTCAAAGTTTTTTACCTCACAGGCAAAACGTGTTTTGAACTTAGACGCATCAAAAAGGGTTATAAAGTCAGCACCGGAAACGCCACCAATCAATCCATTCCAGTAATCCCTGGTATTATTTCCCAGCGGTGTAAGTGCACCAATACCAGTTACAACCACCCGTTTTAACTCCATATGACTTTGTGGGATTAATTAAGTGATAAATCCGCCTTCCTGCTTGCGCTGATGAAAGGCGGATCGTTCGTTCATTAGGTCCTCTATACAAGTCGGAAAAAGTCTTACTTGGCGTGTTCTTCCAAATAAGCAACAGCCTGTCCAACAGTAGTAATCGTTTCGGCCTGCTCATCCGGAATAGAAATATTGAATTCCTTTTCGAATTCCATAATCAGTTCAACGGTGTCCAGTGAATCGGCACCCAGGTCGTTGGTGAAAGAAGCCTCGTTGGTAACTTCTGCTTCTTCTACACCCAGTTTGTCAACAATGATCTTTTTAACTCTTGTTGCGATGTCTGACATTTTAGTAAAGTTTAGTTACGGCTGCAAAAATATACTTTTTGCATTAACCACAATGAACAGGGGCTTTTTTATTATTGGGCCTTTCTTTTCAGCAAAATGGTTGTAAATAGCGCGTCTGGCCCGCATTCAGCAGGGCCTGATCATATGTTACAGCAATGCGTTGTGCGCATCAACCTTTTAAAAAACCGTATGCGCATCGCTCCATGCATTTATTTTATACCTGCCAGAACGGGCAGGTACGATTTTGCCAACTTTGAGCGTTGAAGTACAGATGCGGAAATGGATTACCATATGCATTCTCTTGATGGGCCAGCATGTTACTGCCCAGCTTACCTATGCGCAGTTGTTTGTTGACTATGACAGCGCCATTGTGTATAAGAACCTGCGTGTGATACCCATCCGCAACAAAGGCAATGGCAACCCTGCCACTCCTTCTTTGCGCAATACCATTTCATTTGGCCAGGCAATGCAGCAAGGCCTGATTACCGTGCAGGAGCGCGGTACGGCGGCTGTTGAAAACGTGCACTGGCTATCCATGTACAATAATTCAGACAAGAATATCCTGGTATCATCAGGTGAGGTACTGGCGGGCGGCCGGCAAGACAGGATTGTAACCCATGACACCATTGTGCCTGCGCGCTCAGGGCGTATTGACCTGCCCGTTATGTGCGTGGAAGAAAACCGCTGGAGCGAGAAAGACAAAAAGTTTGTGTACCAGAAAATGGCGAATACCCATCTCCGTAAGACGCTGGATGAAACCCGCAACCAGGTATTGGTTTGGAAAGAAATCAATAACCAGCTTGAAAAAGACAAGGTGAAGAACAAGACACTTTCTTATTTGTCGCGCAGCAAAGACAAAGTGTTTACTGCGCAGCAAAATGAGTACTGGCAATATTTTGAGAACAAATTCAGGCAGGCAGACAGCAATATTGTAGGCATTGTTTGTATGTCTGGCGATAAGATCATTGGTTCCGATATCTTTATAGCGCCGAACTTATTTTACGGAAAGCTGGCACCGCTTATGCAGGGATATATTGAAGAAGCCACCGTGTTTGGTGCTGTACCCACTGTTAGCAATGAACGCCTGCGCAACTACCTTGACCAGTTTCTGAAAGATGAAACAAGCCAGGAAGAATTTGTAAAGAAAAACGGCAGGTTGTTTAAAGCAGAAGGAAAGGTCATTCATATCACCACTTATTAGCTGTTCTATGGTATACCTGGTTAAGACGCCCTGGATGGTAAAGAAATGGCTCTACCCGCGTTACCTGTGGAGTATGCCCAGGGATGAAAAAAAAATCTACCTGACTTTTGATGATGGTCCGCACCCCGCTGCAACGCCATTTGTGCTGGACCAGCTCAGGCAATACAATGCAACAGCCAGCTTTTTTTGCATCGGCAAAAATGTAGAGGCGCATCCCGCCATCTATCAACGAATTTTGGCGGAGGGGCATGTGAGCGGCAATCATACCTACGATCATCTCAACGGCTGGAAAGTGGGTGATAAGGCCTATTTTGAAAGCATTGCAAAAGCCGCCCAATTTATAGACAGTAAACTTTTTCGCCCGCCCTACGGCAGAATTACTGCGTTCCAGGGAAAGCAGGTGATAGAAAAGTTAGGACTCACGGTGGTGATGTGGTCTGTATTGAGCGCAGATTTTGATACCGCTATTACTCCACAAAAATGCTGGAGCAATGTACAGCGTGCCACGGGCAATGGATCCATCATCGTTTTTCACGACAGTGAAAAGACAATGGAAAGATTGGCGTATGCATTACCGCAAGTGCTTGAACACTACAGCAAACTGGGCTATCGTTTTGAACGATTACCGGCCTAGCAATAAAAAACTGTAAAAAATGATTTAAAGAATGTATGGGAAGCCTTGCTGGCAGTGGATTGTAGCGAAGTGCTGCTTAGAAAAAGTTTGGGCCGGGGTAGAAACCCTGGCCCGTTTTTAATCCGTACCCTATGAAAACTGATTTAAAGGTATAATTTTATTTTATCAATACAAAGTATTTCCTGCCCGCCAAATTTTGAAGAAATCTGCGATTTCCGGCCGGCGCCAAATCCTTTTTTAATGTGCAGCGCGTTACAAGCAAAATTACCTACACACATTAATATGAGCTAAAATTTTTAATGCCGCCGGGGCAGTGGCTGGTGATTTTACGATGGATGCCGCCGTACTTCAACCATGGTAAGTAGGGAGCAGCAACTGATGCGGGCTGCTGCTATGATAGTTTGTAATTTTGCCGGATGATCATAGATACGCATTGTCACCTTTACCTTGAAGATTTTGCGCAGGATCGTGCTGCTGTAATGGACCGGGCCATGGCTGCGCTCGTTGAGAAATTCTACCTTCCTGCTATCGACCGACATTGCATTGATGGCATGCTGCAGATGGAAAAAGATTATCCCGGTCAGTGTTTTGCGATGATGGGACTGCATCCCTGTTCTGTAAAAGAAGATGTAGACAATGAACTGAAGATAGCAGAACAGTGGCTGGGCAAAAGAAAATTTGCTGCCATTGGTGAAACAGGACTGGATTTTTACTGGGATAAAACATTTGTTACCCAACAATATGAAGCATTTATTACGCAGGCGGGCTGGGCAAAACAATACCAGGTGCCGCTGGTGATACATTCCAGGCAGTCTACACAGGAATGCATTGACGTAATAAAAAAATTAAAGGA
>DATJGC010000441.1:0-3939 GCA_035495345.1 Chitinophagaceae bacterium
GAGCCTGCAACAGTTGGAAATTTTGCGCTCTGAAAAAGATACTATTGTTATTGACCAGCCAAACAGCGGACTGGCTGCGGCGCGCAATGCCGGTGCCCGGGCGGCCCGCGGTGAATTCCTCGCCTTCCTGGATGCGGATGATAGAGTGGCACCCGATTATTATGCAAAGGCTGTTAATGCGCTAAGGAAAAACAATAACGTTTTCTTTGTTGGCTGCTGGGCAAGATATTTTGAAAACAGTACGCAATTATGGCCATCCTTTACGCCACAGGCGCCGTATGCATTGGTACACAATATGATCAACAGCAGTGCCCTGGTATATAAAAAGAACGCGTTTTTGGTGGGCGGACAGAATGACGCAAAGGCCGGCTACGGCATGGAGGACTATGAAAGTGTCGTAAATATGCTGGCCAGCGGCTTTAACGGTATTGTGTTGCCGGAACCGCTGTTTTATTACCGCGTGCGCACCGGCTCTATGTTCAGAAAAATTACCACGGAAAAGCTATTGTATGCGCATCACTACATAGCCAGCAAGCATGCAGCTTACTATACAAAATTTGCAATACCGGTTATGCAGCTGCTGCAGGCAAATGGGCCGGGCTATTGCTATGATAATCCTACATTTGCCACCAAAATAACGGTGAGCAGCGGACCGCAGGGCAAATTTAACCAGCAGCTTAAGCAATTTGTTAAGAGAAATGAATGGTTAAAAAAAATAGCTTTGCAAATTCTAAAGATTAAAAACAAACGATGATCCTGGGAAATACTTTAAGGGACTGGACGGTGCGGACCAATAAGCTGGAGAGATTGTGGTTGCTGGCAAAAATTGAATTTAAGCTCAGGTATTACGAAAACAAGCTGGGGCTTTTCTGGGCATTGCTGAAGCCCATCATGGACATGTGTATTTATTACGTTGCCTTTAAGATTATTCTTAAAAGCGATGTGCCTGATTTTGCTTCCTATATTTTTATTGGACTGGTGAGCTGGAATTTTTTTGTTGAATCTACCACCGGTACCATCCAGCTGCTGAATACAAAAAAGTACCTGTATGAATATAGCAATATGAACAAGCTGGAAATTTATATTTCTACGCTTTTTGCCAACAGCATTGGCTTCCTCTTTAACCTGATCATGTTTGTGCTTTTTTATCACCTGCTGGAAGCCGGCACCCGGGGTATTTCTTTCAACAACCTTTGGATCATTGTACTCTTTTTAAACCTTTTCATTCTTTCGCTGGGCGTATCACTGATACTCTCTAACATCTATATCATTGCAAAAGACATCAGCCAGATATGGATGGTGTTTACTTCTTTCCTGTTTTTTCTTTCGCCTATATTTTACAAGCTATCTGTTTATAAAAAGGCATTGCCGGCCTTTGATTATGCCAACCCGCTGGCGGGCATTATCATTAACTCACGCAGCGTAATGATGGAAGGGGTGCCACCAGATTTCAGGCTGCTGGGCTTTGATATTGTATATGCGCTGCTGCTCTTGCTGGCCGGCCTGTTATTATTAAACAAACTGGGCGCCCGCGCCGCCGAAAAATTATAAGCATGGAACACAGCATTGCCTTAAAGGCTACCAATATCAGCAAGACCTTTCATATACGTGAAGACAGCCACAATACCATCAAGCACCGGCTCTTCAATCTTTTTAACCCATCCCGGCAAAAAAATGTGCTGGCCATTAAGCCCATGGATTTTGAAATCAATAAGGGAGAATGCGTGGGGCTTATTGGTCGCAATGGCTGCGGAAAGTCTACCCTCATCCGCCTGCTGGCCGGGGTGTACCCTACAGATACCGGTGAGGTGATCATCAACGGCTCTACCCTTATCATGAACCTGGGCGTAGGCATGAGCCATGAGCTCACTGCCCGCGAGAATATTTATGTTTCCTCCTCCGTGCTGGGCATGAAGATCAAAGACATTGATATGATCTTTGATAAGATTGTAGAGTTTGCAGAACTGGGTGAATTTATAGATACCAAGATAAAATATTTTTCTTCTGGCATGGTGGCCAGGCTGGGCTTTTCCATTGCCGTAAACGCCGGTGCCGGCATCATGTTCCTGGATGAAATTTTTGCCGTGGGTGATATGAAATTCCAGGAAAAAGCGGTAAAGGTATTTGAGTCGTCCTGGATTGATGGCAAAACCGTTATCCTGGTCAGCCATAGCATGGATGTGATAAAAAAATATTGCACAAGAACTGCCTACATGCGCAAGGGAGAACTGGTTTTTTTTGGCGAAACAGAAAAAGCGATAGAGCTCTACGTGGCAGACAATCAATAAGATTACCTAAGCAACTTCCTTCGCAGGCTTTTTATAACTGGCGATAAAGGCAAAGAAAAAAGAGAGAATGGTATTGCCGATGGTTCTGTCAATATAGGTTTCAGAAATGATAGAAATGCAGAGACAGGCAAGGATCAGTATGCCGGGCCAATCGCCCGCAGTAATGCAGGCTTTAAAAGAGAAAACAAAACCCGCCATAAACAGCAGGAGGCCCAGCAATCCCAGGCTCAGCCAGATATCAAGATAGGTATTGTGTACGTTGCGGTTGGTGCTGATGCCAAAAGTAAATCCTTTGGCGGCATATTGTTTTTTAAGCTCATCCATTTTGTCTCCTACACCTGTGCCCAGCAAAAAATTATGACGGGCTACCGTCCACGCACAACCCCATACCGCCATGCGGAGATTGGCACCATTCCACTGGTCTGGCGTAAGTGCCATGTTAAAATGACTTTCCCTACCCGTATTACTGTAATTGAATTTTGTGTAGCCCAGCTCTTTAAAACGGTTGATGGTCTTCGGAAAGATCAGCAACAACAACGCGGCGGCCAGCAACAAGCCACAAGCCAGCAATACACCCTGCCGAAACATTTTCTTCACCAGCATCATATACAATGCAAACAACAAGATGATGCCATAAAGAAGCAGGATGGCAATTCTGCTGGCCAGTAAAAAATGCACCGGTAAAAGCAGCAGCGCGATAAAGATAAAAAGCCCCCGGCCCATCAAGGGCGACTTCACTATAAAAAGCCAGGCAGCGCTGATGAGTGCAAGATTCACCAGCATGGCCATATAAATGGATTGCAGGTGAATGAAATCGCTGAGGTTATCATTGTAGAGCAGCGATGCGTCATGCTGTACCGAGGCAATGGGCAACGCATGCAGCAGGCAAACAATGGCGCCCAGCAAGGTAGAGAGCACAAAACCCAGTACCAATCGCTGGCGCAACCGGGCGCCGATGAGTATGCTGCCCAATGCCACCGGAAACACCAGCAGGCTGATGCGTATACCAATCCATGAAATACTTTCTTTCAGGTTGGCCGACCAGGCAATGCTTACACAATTGTAGAGGAAAAAAATAATCAGCCATTGCATTGCGGGCCGTTGTTGGAGTATCTGCCATTTCTCCCGCAGGCCATTGTAAAAAAAACTGTACACAAAAATGATCCACATGACCACGTTGTACAACCAGCTGGGGCCGGGCAGAAAGATGGAAAGGAAAAAAAACAGGCAGAGAAAATAAAGCGTGCGTTCACGAAAAGAAAACACAGCAGCAGGCGCGTCCATGAGAAACAGTTGCTTTATCATCCACGCAAATGTAAGGTCATTCAGGCAATTGCCCAGCCAGGCAGGCCTGCTTTACGGCAGGCTGGCATGTTAATTGGCTTCTACTCTTCAATAAAAAAAGACAACATGAAAAACATATTTATTGTAAGCCTGCTGGCTGCCGTTAGCATTGGTTTTTGCAGCTTTAGCAATAACAGGTCTGTAGACAATGAAGAAAATGATATCACTACTATTGATACGGTACCGCATAAGAAAGATTCATCTCGCAAGAAGTCTGGTACCGTACCTTACGATTCTTTTGGCAAACCAAAGAAGATGGATACAACGCGTTTCTAATACTAAACCTTACCAATTGTTCTAAGAGGCC
>DATJGC010000442.1:0-15308 GCA_035495345.1 Chitinophagaceae bacterium
CACATCGGTATAAAGGAACAGCTGGAACTCGTAAAGGGCTGGGTCAATGATAAACTCCGGTGATCTTATGCAGGCGTTAGTGTCTAGCGGGTGCGGATGCACAAAGTCAAAAGTCAAAATTCAAAAGTAAAAAGTCTTTTGCTTGGATGGTTTCACGCGGCGGTACGGCGGAGCGGCGAGCGCAGGTGAATTGAAAAGGCAAGATAAAAGTCGAAGGCTGGGTGGCGTAGCTTGTCTCAACCGTCTGACCCTTGGTCTGACGGCTTAAGGCGATGAAAGGAACGCTGCCATTACTGATGAAGGCGCTGACTATAGCAATTACAGCGAGCAAATGGAATACTGCAAACTGTTGCACAGCAGACTTCGTATAGCGAGGTACATGAAGTCAAAAGTCAAAAGTCATTATCACTTCCAACCCTCTGCTAGCACTGCTAGCTCCGTGCGAAAAAGAATATTATCGCAAAAGAACTAAGAACCGCGAACTAAGAACTGAGAATTGTCCACGAGCCACAGGCTCGGAAGAACATATTGATACGAAGTCTGGAGACTTCGTATAGCGGCCTTCCTTTTGCTCAGCTTAGAACAGATAACCGAAGTCTTAATCATGTTTTTGCAAGACCAAGCTGTTGCAAGACTTCGGTTATCTTGCGCCGTCTCGTTGCTTCTCCGCCTCCTTGCGTCGCTGCGAGAAACAAACGAAGCTGAAAACTGAAAACTGCAAACTGTATTCCAGCAAAAGAACTTCGAACTAAGAACTGAGAACTAGGAACTACCTTATCTCAGGAACAGCATCTCCCTGTACTTTGGCAGCAGCCATGTTTCATCATCCACCAGAATTTCAAGTTTGTCTACATGGTAACGGATGGCATCAAAGAAGGGGCCCTTTATCTGGCTTTCGTAAGCAATGGCACGCGTGCGTGTATTATCGATGGCATTCACCAGCTTTCTCGTCTGAATCATTTTTTCTACCAGCTCGCTGATCCTGCTGATGTGTTCCGCAATCTTTTCCAGTATCTGTTGCTGGTTGGCATAACTGCTTTCCTTTAACCCCACTTCTTTCAAACCGCGGATATTTTCTATCAGCACATTCTGGTAACGAATAGCGGCCGGCAGAATATGGCTGGTACAGAGTTCACCCATGATGCGCGCTTCAATTTGCACCTTCTTGATATAATTTTCCAGTTCAATCTCATGGCGGGCTTCTATTTCTACCTGGCTGAGTACATCGTTGTTTTCAAAAAGCTGGATGGCTTTTTCACTGATAAGTGCATCAAGTGCTAAGGGTGTTGTCTTTACATTGGGAAGACCGCGTTTTTCTGCTTCCTTCTGCCATTCTTCACTGTAGCCATCGCCTTCAAACAAAACGCGTT
Source organism: Chitinophagaceae bacterium (assembly GCA_035495345.1). Classification (GTDB taxonomy): domain Bacteria; phylum Bacteroidota; class Bacteroidia; order Chitinophagales; family Chitinophagaceae; genus JACMLD01. The sequence goes on from DATJGC010000442.1 coordinate 1,371, forward strand.
CACTGCTTACAATGTATTCACGGATTACATGCATGATGGCGATTTCCTTTTTCTCACCTTTTTCTATCAGGTGGTCTACATCTTCCTTGAAATTGCGGAGGGTCTCGGCCATGATGCAATTGAGGATGGTCATGGCAGTGGCGCAATTGGCAGAGGAGCCTACGGCGCGGAATTCAAATTTATTACCGGTAAAGGCAAAGGGAGAAGTACGGTTGCGGTCTGTATTGTCTAATAATAGTTCTGGTATGCTGCGGTGAAGATCAAGTTTGAGAATGGCTTCGTCCTGTTCATCAAATTTATCGCCCACACGTTCTTTTACATCCTGCAAGACCTTACTCAGGTACTGCCCAATAAATACTGAGATGATGGCGGGTGGTGCTTCGTTGGCGCCGAGGCGGTGGTCGTTACCGGCAGAGGCAATGGAAGCACGCAGCACGTCTGCATAATCATGTACCGCCTTTATACTGTTTACAAAAAAGGTTAGGAACATGAGGTTGGTCTTGGGCGTTTTGCCCGGTGCCAGCAGGTTTACACCGGTGTCTGTGGCCATGCTCCAGTTATTGTGTTTACCACTGCCGTTGATGCCAGCAAATGGTTTTTCATGAAACAGTACGCGCAGCTTGTGCCGGCGTGCTACGCGGTCCATGATGTCCATCAATAAAATATTATGGTCTACTGCAACGCTTACTTCCTCATAAATGGGTGCGCACTCAAACTGCGCTGGTGCTACCTCGTTATGACGCGTGCGCAGGGGAATGCCAAGCTTATAGGCCTCGTCTTCAAAATCTCGCATAAAAGCATATACACGCTCAGGGATGGATCCAAAATAATGGTCTTCCAGCTGCTGGCCCTTGGCAGATGCATGGCCAAATACGGTACGGCCGCTCACTACCAGGTCTGGCCGCGCGTTTACAAACGATTCATCAATCACAAAATATTCCTGCTCCCAGCCAAGCGTGGCGCTTACCTTGGTAACATTTTTATCAAAATAGTTGGCCACTTCTACGGCCGACTTGTTCAGCGCTTCAAGAGATTTTAGGAGAGGCGCCTTATTATCCAGGCTTTCGCCGGTATAGGATACAAAGATGGTAGGGATGCAAAGGGTTTTGCCATTGCCAATTTCAACAATGAAGGCGGGCGAGGAGGGATCCCAGGCCGTGTAACCACGTGCTTCAAACGTTGCGCGGATGCCACCACTTGGGAAGGAGGAGGCATCTGGCTCCTGTTGTATCAGCGCGGCACTGTCAAACTCTTCAATGGGCGTGCCGTCTGCTTTTATGGTAAAGAATGAATCATGCTTTTCTGCGGTGGCGCCGGTGAGGGGCTGAAACCAGTGGGTGAAGTGGGTAACGCCACGGCTTTCTGCCCATTGCCGCACGCCGGAGGCAATCTGGTTGGCCACGCTGCGGTCTATCTTTTTGCCGCCTTTGCTTGAATTGACAAGACTTTTATAGGCTTCATCACTCAGGAATTCTCGGGCGGTGCGGAGGGTAAAAACATTCTGGGCAAAGATGGCGGTTACTTTGGCGGAGGCTTCCACCCGGCTGGTTTGCGAGTTGTAAGTGATATTGTTCAGCGCCTCGAAACGGATTGACATGATAAAGTCTTTTTAGCGTAAAATAAGAAATTCAAAATAAGCAGATTTGCAGACAATCGTTGTTTTATTTTGCCTGGTATGCATTGATTGGCAGCGCTTTCTTCGCCGCAGGCAATGATACAATGCTGATGGTATTGATAAAAAATCCTCCGGCATTCCGGAGGATTTTGCAACAAGATGATCGTATATAATGACCGGGATTAAGCTTTTACAGCCTTCACGGTTGTAATGATGCGCGCAGCTACTTTGTAAGGATCAGCAGCTGAGTTTGGACGACGATCTTCCAGGTAACCCTTCCAGCCCCTTGCAGGAACCACAACAGGTATGCGGATTGAAGCACCGCGGTCAGAAACGCCATAGCTGAAGTCCATGATGCTGGCGGTTTCATGTTTACCGGTTAAGCGCAGGTGGTTATCTGCACCGTACACATCAATATGTTCTTTTACTACGGGGCGGAACGCCTCACAAACCTTATCGAATATTTCTTTTTTACCAGCCGTTCTCAACAATGTGTTTGAGAAGTTAGCGTGCATACCGGAACCATTCCAGTCGAGCGCACCCAGCGGTTTGCAATGCCAGTTGATAGAAACGCCGTATTTCTCGCCAATTCTTTCCAGCAGGTAGCGGGCTACCCAAATCTGGTCGCCGGCTTCTTTGGCGCCTTTAGAAAATATCTGGAATTCCCACTGACCGGCAGCTACTTCGGCGTTAATACCTTCTACATTCAGACCTGCTTCAAGACAGGCATCCAGGTGTTCTTCAATGATATTTCTGCCAAAGGCATTCTGTGCGCCTACTGAGCAGTAGTAAGGACCCTGCGGACCGGGGTAGCCACCGCTGGGGAAGCCCAGGGGCTTATTGGTCTTGGTATCCCAGAGAAAATATTCTTGTTCAAAACCAAACCAGAAATCGTTATCGTCGTCTGCAATGGTGGCGCGACCGTTGCTCACGTGTGGCGTACCGTCTGCATTTAAAACTTCGCACATTACCAGGTAACCGTTCTTACGCTGCGGGTCTGCTACCAGGAAAACCGGTTTCAGCAAACAGTCGGATGAACCGCCCGGGGCCTGTTCAGTTGATGATCCGTCGAAACTCCACATGGGGCAATCAGCCAGTTTACCACTAAAGTCTTTTTCAATTTTTGTTTTGCTACGTAAGCTTTGGGTGGGTTTGTAACCATCTAGCCAGATGTACTCAAGTTTGGATGCAGCCATAATTTTAGCAGTTTTTAAAACATTATAAATTTTATTAATACGTGGTTTTTGTTTTAAAAGATTGGATTATGGGCACGAATGTACCAATCAATTCAATATTTTGATGAGATAACATCAAAAATTTGTGGAAAGAGCAGAAAAAATATGAATTTATAAAAATCAGTTTTCTTACCATGAATCAATTACCGAACTTATAAGTTTTTCGTCCGGAGGCTAACTGGCTGTATTATAAGCCTGCCGCGGCTTTTGTGGATTCTATGGCTCCTTTACCCTGATCCCAATTGCCAACTGCCTCGATACCGTTCAATGAATATTTTCTAAATTTTTAATAACCAGTCGTTAACAATTACCCGCATCTGCTGCCGCAAAACTTAATATCATTTTCAAACTCCGGCTGCGTTACTTTTGCAGGCTTGCAATTTTTACTTACACAACCCTTTTTATGGATTACTCTAATGTTATCAGGAAAGCATGGGAAGAATACGATGCTACCAAGATAATAGCACGGGTGGAAGATATCAGTCCCATGGTATCTACCAACTACGTTTACCGCATCACCTTTGAAGACGAAGACATCATCATTGCCAAACTGTCGTTCTTCGGAAAATATGAATACTTTAAAGAAGACCACCGTATTATTCATACCCTTTCCAATAACCTACTTTATCCTTACGAGAATTTCCTGGCTAAATCATTGTTGCGCAATAACCGCGTCTACACCTACCGGTACAAAAGCGGTAAAACAGATATCTGGGTAGTTTTTTATAACCCGGTGCGTGTACTGCACCGCATGCCCCGCCGGCTGGATGATAACCATATCCGCAAGTTTGGACAGCAAACCGGCAAATTTCACAAGGCCTGCTCAAGGCTGCGCAATGTGTTGCCAAAATCTATCAAGACCCTTCGAACAGATATTAATGCGCTGCGCGACATGCTTGACAAAGACAAGAAAAAGTTTACGCCGGAACAGGCAGATTACCTGCGCCACCAGTGCGATCTTTTTATTAAGAACCGCCTGAAATGCAACGTTAGTTCCTTTGAGATCATCCCGGTATTCATAGACTGGAATATTGGAAACTTCTCTGTTACCAGTAAACAGGAGCTGTATTCACGTTGGGATTACGACTGGTTCAGGATGAGCTATCGGATGCTCGACTTTTACTTTTTCAGCAGGGTAGTATCCGATGCAGGTGATAAAACGGCGTTTAGTTACCTGATCAATACAATGATGGAAGAACGGTTTATTACCTTCCTGCAGGAGTATCATAAAGTAAACCCGCTAACGGCCAATGAGCTGCGCTTTTTAAAAGAGGCTTACCGGTTTTTTATTTTAAATTACGTGATTAAGAACGGCAGTTATTTTTTCAGTGAGCAGTATGCTACCAAATTACAGGCAGAAGCTTTTGACATTTACCTGCCATCCATCGACACAGATTTTGATCCTGAAAAACTGATACAGGCACTAAAGATCAAAGAAGCATAGCTGCGGCTAACCAAACTAACCATTCATGATAGAAGCATCAGACTTTAAATCCGTTGTAGATCAGTATAAAGTCATTTTTTTTGATGCTTTTGGCGTGCTCAAAAGTTATCATGGCCTCATCCCGGGCATTGAAAGAACCTTTGCTTACCTTGAAGAGCAGCAGAAGGAATATTATATCGTCACCAACGATGCCTCCCGCAGCCCGCAACAACTTGCAGAATCTTACCATAAGCTGGGCCTGCATGCCATAAGCCCTGAAAGAATTGTGTCTTCCGGTATGCTGGCCAAAGAATACCTTGATTTAAAAGTGAATAATGGTATTGTAGCCTACCTGGGTACCAATAACTCTGCTCATTATATAGACAGTTCTGGCCTGCATACCCTGCCGGTTAGCGCCATCAACTATACCAATATAGACCAGGTAAATGCGCTGGTATTGCTGGATGATGAAGGCTTTAACTGGTTTGATGATCTTAACAAGACCATCAATATACTGCGCAAGCGCACTATACCTGCCATTGTAGCCAATACAGACAATACTTATCCTTTGTCTGGCAACAATGAAGTGGCCATTGCCATTGGCGGTATTGCTTCCATGATTGAAAGCATTGTGGGCAAGCGGTTTATCAGGTTCGGAAAACCAGACTCTCAGCTCTTCATGTTTGCCTATGATTTGATACGCTGGCGGCTGGACATTACCAAGAAAGACATACTGATGGTGGGCGATACATTGCACACAGATATTATTGGCGGTAATAAATTTGGACTGGATACCGTACTGGTGCTCACCGGCAATACCCTGCCAGATGATGCAGATGTGCGCATACGCAGTACCGGTATAGTGCCTACCTATATCTGCCGTAACGCCGTGATCGGGTAAAGGCCGCTACATAATCCGAAGGCGGCACCGCAGAAAGGCAAGCCGCAATGATAAATAATTCAGCAATTATTTTATACCGCACAATGGCACCCGGAAAAGGAACCACGTAGCCAATCAACAGGTAATTGGCCAGTGCCGCCATTAACAGCATCATTATCCATGCACCATTGCCCCGCCGCAGATTGCGCCGCCGATACAGGTACACCGTAAGCGCAATAAATACCAGTACAACAATATTTTCCGCGGCAGTAAACCATTGCAGCAATCCCCTGGCCTCCCAGGGCAGGGGCCGCACAAAGCTGTTCACCAGCGCTTCCGGCAATACTTTTACAAATGAAAGCAGGTTGGGCTCCAGCTTTGTAAGATTAAAGCGGGTATTGCCTTCGAGCGATAAAAACACTTCCTGTCGCCTGGCAATGGGCAACAGCACATTCAAGCGAGACCATGCCATGCCGGCCAGTAGGGCTAAGGCCAGTAAGCCGAAATATGTAAGCGCAAATGTTTTTCTTACCCCTTTTTTTAAACGCAGGCTCAGCCCCCAGGCCAGTACAGCAGGTAACAGGGCAAGGGCAAACCCATTGCGGAATAACAGTATAAATGCAAAAGCCAGCAAGCTATAGAACATTGACAGTGGGCGCTTTTGTTGCAGCCATGCATTGCAATGGTACAGGAAGATCGCGGTGGAAAGCAGCAGGAACCCTTCGGTACGCAGGCCACTCAGCCAGAAAGTGGCAGGCGGAAACAGGAATAGTACAGCGGCGGCCAGCTGCCGGTCTTTCAAGGCAAATTTATCTGCCAGCAGTTTATATAAATAGAATACACCCCAAAAACCAACAAAATTAAACAGCAGCATATTGATGTAATAATTACCCTGGCTGATGAAATTAAAAAGCGCTACTGTCTTACCGGTAATGGCATACTCAAGGTTCTGGAGATAATCATTGGATTGAAAATAAAATTTGCCGCCCGGAGGTACCGGTACTGCTGTAAATAACTCCGAAAAAAAAAGTCTTGGAGAAGATAAAAGGCGTTGGTATTGCAGCCAGGCATCTTCATTCAGTCGCCAGGTATCATCTCCTTTGTAAAACCGCTGGAAAATATAACCGTATACAGCACCCGCCATGATCTTTGCTGCAAAGAAAATGAACACCTGTGGCAGTGACAGCGTAATCCTTTGCCTGCGGATGATAAAATAGATCAGGCTGCCCAGGCCCAGCCAAAGCAGTACCATTACCAGGATAATCAACATGCTGTTCTTTAATAGATGAAGTTGCCCGTTGCGTAAAATTAGGTTTCTTTACGTTATTAATGTTGCGGCCGCGCAGGCTGAAAGTATTTTCAATATTTTAGCCACTCATGCGTTTGTCAGTAGTTATCACTAAAGCGCCTACATGTTGAGAATTTGTTTTGTTTCTAACAGTGCATGGTCTATGTATAATTTCCGGATAGATATTATCCGTTATTTTATACAGCAAGGCCATGAGGTGCTGGTGCTGGCTGCGGATGATGAATTTGCAGCATTGCTGCGGCAGGAAGGTTGCCAGTTTACAGCTATCAACTTTAATAACAGAACAGAAAATCCTTTTAGCGATCTTGCATTGTATCGCCAGCTCAAACAACTTTATGCCCGCCTTGCACCAGACATGGTGTTTCATTATGTCATAAAACCAAATATCTATGGCTCGCTGGCAGCAGCTGCGCTTGCCATCCCTTCCATTGCTATTATTACCGGGCTGGGCTACGGATTTTCCAGGAGAAACTGGCTCTCGTGGCTTATCACGCATCTTTATACCCGTGCGCTCCGGAAAACAAAGGAAGTTTGGTTTCTCAATAATGAAGATGCAAAATACTTTATTGAGCAGCGTATCGTAAATGTGGCAAAGACAAGGGTGCTGCATGGCGAAGGCATCAATACCAATTATTTTTCGCCCGGCGAAAAGCCGCCCCAGCATTCTTTCCGCTTTCTGATGAGTACAAGGTTGCTGAAAAGCAAGGGTGTTGCCATCTATGCAGCGGCGGCACGCATTTTAAGGAAGAAAAATTATACCGCCAGTTTCGACCTGATCGGATTTTATGAACAGCAACATCCAGATTCAATACAACCCGAAGACATAGAAAGCTGGCAAAAAGAAGGATTGATCAATTACCGCGGTTTTGCTTCAGATGTAAGAAGTTTTTTACTGGCCGCAGATTGTTTTGTATTTCCTTCTTTTTATAATGAAGGCCTTCCGCGTTGTCTTATGGAGGCGGCCAGCATGCAGTTACCCGTAATCACTTCCAACACCAGGGGCTGTCGGGAAGTGGTGCAGGAAGGAATCACCGGTTATCTCTGCAACAGCAATGATCCTTTTGACCTGGCAGATAAAATGGAAAAAATATTGCAGCTTCCTGCCGCTGAAAGATCTGTTATGGGCCAGCATGGCAGAAGGCTGGTAACGGATAATTTTGCCGTAGAACGCGTTATTGCCATCTATGAACAGGCGCTGCAAATGCTTCCTCCCTCCAAAAAGAAAGATGCTGTGGCTGCAAAATGATCATGGTTGTCCCCATGCTGATTACCAACCCCGCCCGCGCTATACACATGGCCGCGGCCTAAATCAGGATAAATAGAGTGCCGTAATTAAGGCTGATGGGCTTACTTTTGCGCTTGTAATTTTTTTTATGGAAATAACCGCTTCAACGGCCGCTCAACTGCGACTAACCGCAGAAGAATTTGAACTTATTAAACAAAAACTGGGCAGAACCCCCAACTTTACTGAACTCTGCTGTTTCTCCGCCATGTGGAGCGAGCATTGTAGCTATAAGAATTCTATCCGGTACCTGAAGACCCTGCCCCGTGAGGGAAAAAAGATGCTGGTAAAAGCGGGAGAAGAAAATGCGGGCCTCATGGATATCGGTGATGGCTATGGTGTGGTGTTTAAGATTGAATCGCACAATCACCCGTCTGCCATTGAGCCCTTCCAGGGAGCGGCTACCGGCGTAGGCGGTATTCATCGTGATATTTTTACCATGGGCGCTCGCCCCATTGCGGCATTGAACTCGCTCCGTTTTGGCAGCATCACCGAAGCAAAAACACAACACCTGCTCAGTGGTATTGTACACGGCATTGGCCATTATGGCAATTGCTTTGGCGTACCTACAGTAGGCGGAGAAATATATTTTGAACCCTGCTACCATACCAACCCGCTGGTAAACGCCATGAGCGTAGGCGTGCTGAAAAATGGCGAAACCGTTTCTGCTATTGCAAAAGGAAATGGCAACCCGGTGTTTTTTGTGGGCAGCGCCACCGGTAAGGATGGTATCGGCGGAGCCTCTTTTGCATCTGCAGATATCACCGCGGGCAGCGTGGAAGAATTACCAGCCGTGCAGGTGGGTGATCCATTCCAGGAGAAAAAACTGCTGGAAGCCTGTTTGGAAGTCATCAAAACTGGCGCGGTGGTGGGCATGCAGGATATGGGCGCAGCAGGCATCATCTGCTCTACGTCTGAAATGAGCGCCAAAGGTGAATCCGGCATGCGCATCGATCTTGAAAAAGTACCTACGCGACAAAAAAATATGAAAGCCTGGGAACTGCTGCTAAGTGAAAGCCAGGAAAGAATGCTGATGGTGGTAGAAAAGGGAAAAGAACAGGTAGTGATGGATGTGTTTGAAAAATGGGATCTGCCCTGTTCAGCCATTGGTGAAGTGACCGGCGATGGCATACTGAATTTTTACATGCACGGCACACTGGAAGCATCGCTTCCTGCACATGAGCTGGTACTGGGCGGTGGTGCACCGCAATACACCCGCGAAACAAAAGAACCTGCCTACCTGCAAAAAATAAAACAGTTTGATGCTGCTGCCATAGAAGTGCCTGCCGATCTTAAGGCAGTGGCCGAAACACTGGTAAGCATTCCGAATATTGCTTCCAAGAAATATGTGTACGTACAGTATGACAGCATGGTAGGTGCAGGCAATACTTCTACCAATGAACCCAGTGATGCAGCCGTTGTGCTGGCAAAGCCCACCGGCAAGGCACTGGCACTTACCACAGATTGTAACAGCCGGTATGTATTTGCTGACCCTTATAAAGGCGGTATGATTGCCGTGGCGGAAGCCGCGCGCAACATTGTTTGCAGCGGCGGACAACCCCTGGGCATTACCAATTGCCTGAACTTTGGCAACCCTTATGATCCTGAAGTATACTACCAGTTTGTAAACGCCCTCAAAGGCATGGGCGAAGCCTGTATAAAATTTGATACGCCCGTTACCGGTGGCAACGTAAGTTTTTATAACCAGGGACCCGATGGCGCCGTGTACCCCACACCCACCATTGGTATGGTAGGTTTGCTGGATAAGGTGAGCGATAAGATGACCCTTGATTTTAAAGAGGAAGGTGATCATATTTTTTTACTCGGCCGTTCCTGCAACGACATCAATTCTTCTGAATACCTGCACAAAGTACATGGAGTAGAGTTTAGTCCGGCCCCGCAGTTTACCCTGGAGGAAGAATTTGCACTGCAGCAACTGGTAGCCACGCTTATTAAAAAGAAACTAGTGCAATCAGCACATGATGTGAGCGAAGGCGGCCTGTTTATAACCTTGCTGGAGTCTTGTTTTAACCGGAACCTCGGCATGGATGTGGTTGCAGCCGATGCTGGCATTCGTAAAGATGCGTACTGGTTTGGGGAAGCACAAAGCAGGGTAGTGGTGACCGTTAGTAAGGATAACCTCGCCGGCTTTAAGAAACTGGTAGGCAACGCTGCCCATGAAGAACTGGGCTTCGTAACAGCTGGTTCCATTGAAGTAGACGGTATGAACTGGGGCGATATACAAACCTGGAAAGATCGCTATGACAATGCCATTGGCAATATTCTTTCTGCTGTACAGGCAGACGATGCCATTGCCGCCTTGTAAATAGCCTGACAATAACTGGTGCCTGAAATTGCAGTCACCAGCTGATAAAAAATTGTTTATTTCTCTACCATGCAAAAAGAGGCAACCATTGTTATAACAGGCGCAGCTGGTTTTATAGGCAGTTGCCTGGTAGGTTTTTTAAATGAACAGGGTTATCATAACCTTATACTGGTAGATGATTTTTCACGTGCAGATAAATTGCCCAATCTAGCCGGCAAAGTATACAGGCAACGCATAGAACGTGCTATTTTCTTTCAATGGCTGGCGGATGAAAAGCCCCGCATTGATGCCTTCTTTCATATTGGCGCGCGTACAGATACCACCGAGTTTGACTACGCTATCCATGCGGCATTGAATGTTGCCTACTCACAGCAGGTATGGCAATACTGCGTGCAGCAGCAACTGCCCCTGGTATATGCGTCTTCTGCCGCTACCTATGGCAATGGTGAACTTGGCTATGAAGATAACCACGAACTTCCCTTTACGCTGCAGCCGCTGAACCCCTATGGCGTCTCAAAAAATGAATTTGATAAATGGGCCATACAACAAACGGAAGCTCCGCCGTTTTGGGCGGGTTTGAAATTCTTCAATGTGTATGGTCCCAATGAATACCATAAAGCACGTATGGCAAGCGTTATCTGGCATTCTTTTAACCAGATAAAAAAAGAAGGAAAGGTAAAACTGTTTAAATCTCACCGGCCTGATTTTAAAGACGGCCAGCAGCTGCGCGACTTTGTTTATGTAAAGGACGTGCTCTCTGTTTGTTACTGGTTAATGCAGCAGCAGCCGGCATCGGGCCTGTACAATCTGGGCACCGGTAAGGCAAGGTCTTTTGAAGACCTGGTGAAAGCGAGTTTTGCAGGCCTGAACGCAACACCCAATATTGAGTACATTGATATGCCTGCCGATATACGAGACAAATACCAATATTTTACCGAAGCGGCCATGCATAAGCTGCGCGATGCCGGTTATACGGCGCCCTTTTATTCTTTGGAAGAAGGCGTAGATGATTATGTAAGAAATTACCTGGCGGCCGGTCTCTACTATTGATTATACAATGGTAGATGGTAGTCTCACCTCATGCACCAATAGCGTTGCTGCCAACAGTTCATCCTTAAATTGTAATTTCGCAGCCATAATTTATTACCATGACCAAGAAAATTGCCATTATTGGCGGCGGTAACCTGGGTACGGCCATTGCAGAAGGACTGATATTGAGCGGGTTTATTGCAGCCAAGCATATCATCATCACCAAAAGAAATGTGGCAACACTGCACCACCTGGAGCGGAAGGGTGTGCTGGTAAGTGATAATAATGAAGAGGCCGTTCGGTTTGCAGACCTGGTAATACTTGCCGTAAAACCCTTTCAGGTAGAAGATATACTCGGCAAATTGCGCGATAGCTTACAACCTCAAAAGCATATACTGATATCAGTGATAACAGGCGTTAGCATTCAGAGTATACTAAAGATGGCCGACAAAAAAATACCAGTAGTACGCGCTATGCCCAATACCGCCATTGCTATACAGGAGAGTATGACCTGCATTAGTCACCAGGGAGTATCAAAAGAAGATATTGAATACACCATGGAACTATTTACCCAACTGGGGAAGGTGGCTGCCATTGAAGAAAAATTGATGGATGCCGCCACGGTGTTGGGTGCATGTGGCACTGCATACGCCATGAGATATATTCGCGCAAATATACAAGGTGGCATAGAAATTGGATTTGATGCAGCGACAGCAAATCTCATTGCAGCACAAACCGTAAAGGGGGCTGCAGACCTGCTGCTCAAAAAAGGAACCCATCCTGAACAGGAGATTGACAAAGTGACCACCCCCAAGGGTTGCACCATTGCCGGTCTGAATGAGATGGAGCACCAGGGTTTCAGCTCTTCTCTCATAAAAGGTATCATGACCAGCTACACCAAGATTGCAAAGGAATAGGTGGTAAAGATGTAGTATCATCACCCAACCCTTTGTAAACGGCAAACGTAACTGGAGCTGGTCGGCTTCTCAGGCATTTCGCAAACCTCTGAAAAACAAGTATTTGGCACCGTAAGGTGGCAGTACACTGCAGTCCCGGACTTTTTAAAAGCTGCGCCGGTCTATTTTATATTATAATCCAATCTTATTTGAGGCCTTGAAATAAATACGCTTATTTTGCGTTTTTAACGATTGTTCCTTGCCCCTTCAAAACCAGACTGGCAACCCATTTTATCACTTGTATGAAAAGAAATATTAGTTTAATTGTCCTGACTTTTGAAATTGCGGCAATCGTTGTTTTACACGCAGTTAAGATGAGCCAGGCAGCGGGCAAGGGACATGAGGCAACCACCATTTCTACCCCAAATATTATTACACTCACCAAGAGCAAGGCAGATGCCCCGGTAGTAAAACGCTACCAGCTCCTGAGCATCAAATAAATTACACACACTAAAAGGAAACAAGAGGCATTCAGATTTATCTGGTGCCTTTTGTGTTTTTTCTTCACCTAGTTTTCCACAGCTTATACATGGTACTGGTAATGCCGGTAATCCTTGTATCTTTGCACGACCCCGCGGAACTTTTTCACACAGTTCCATCAAGGTCACATACCCGGGTCGGGTATCAGCTGCCATTTACTAAGTTCATTATATAGCTGTTTTATGCAAGGCGTTTAAGTTTAGTTAGGCTAATATTGACTTGCCGGCCCCTGTTAATTGCAATAATTTATTGAAATATAACTAACCATTTTATGGCCAAATTCATTTTTGTTACCGGTGGGGTAACTTCTTCATTGGGTAAAGGCATCATTGCGGCATCGCTCGCCAAATTATTACAGGCGCGGGGTCTGCGTGTTACCATCCAGAAATTTGATCCTTATATTAATGTGGATCCCGGTACGCTTAACCCCTATGAACATGGTGAGTGTTATGTAACAGACGATGGCGCAGAAACGGATTTGGATCTTGGGCACTACGAGCGTTTTTTAAACATACCCACCTCGCAGGCAAACAACGTAACTACCGGCAAAATTTACCAGACGGTAATTAATAAAGAACGCGAAGGCGCTTACCTTGGGAGAACCGTACAGGTGGTACCCCACATCACCGACGAAATAAAAAGACGCATGCTCTTGCTGGGGCAGGATGGCAACTTTGACGTGGTTATTACCGAAATAGGTGGTACCGTGGGTGATATTGAGAGCCTTCCGTTTGTGGAAGCTGTACGCCAGCTGCAATGGGAATTGCCGGAAGAAGATACGGTTGTGGTGCATCTAACACTGATTCCTTATTTGAAGGCGGCAAAAGAATTAAAGACAAAGCCCACCCAGCACAGCGTACGCATGCTGAGCCAGGAAGGTGTTCACCCGGATATCATTGCCTGCAGAACCGAAGAAGCACTTTCACCGGAAATCAGGAGAAAGATTGCACTGTTTTGCAACGTAAAACCCGAAGCAGTGATTGAAGCAGCAGATGCTTCCACCATTTATGAAGTACCCCTGGCCATGATGCGCGAGAAGCTGGATCTTATCTGTCTCCGCAAAATGAATATTACGGGTTATAAAGAGCCCGAGCTGTCTAAATGGAAAGAATTTTTAGATAAACTGAAATATCCAAAAAGCAAGGTCACCATTGGCCTTATCGGAAAATATATAGAGTTACAGGATGCCTATAAATCCATACTGGAAGCATTTGTACATGCCGGCGCTATCAATGAGTGCAAGGTGCAGGTGGTAAACGTGCACAGTGAATTTATTACTGATGACAACGTAGCCGAGAAACTGGGCAACCTGGACGGCCTGTTAGTGGCGCCTGGTTTTGGCCTGCGCGGTATTGAAGGAAAAATTATAGCGGTTAAATATGCCCGTGAGAAAGGCCTTCCTT
>DATJGC010000443.1:0-6884 GCA_035495345.1 Chitinophagaceae bacterium
AGCAGTTTTCTTTTACGACTGATATCGCCGCCATAACATTTGGCGGTAACATCCTTGCGCATGGCACTGATGGTTTCGCGCGCCACAATCTTTGCGCCAATGCCTGCCTGTATGGCTATCTGGAACTGCTGGCGTGGTACCAGTTCCTTCAGTTTCTCGCAAAGCTTCCTGCCAAATTCTGCTGAGCGACCGCGATGTATCAACGCACTAAGGGCATCCACCTTGTCACCATTTAACAGGATGTCCATTTTTACAATGTCGCTGTCGCGGTTACCAATTGGGTAATAATCAAATGAAGCATACCCGCGGGTCTGGCTCTTTAGTTTATCATAAAAATCAAATACAATCTCTGTAAGTGGCATTTCAAAACTCAGTTCTACCCTTGTTGGCGTAAGATAGCTTTGGTTAAGCAGTATGCCGCGTTTGCCCAGGCAAAGCGTAATGATGTTGCCAATATAATCCGGCTTGGTGATGATCTGTGCCTTGATAAAAGGTTCTTCTATCCGGTCTATGCGCACCGGGTCTGGCATTTCCGTTGGGTTGTTTACGATCACTTTCTGCCCGTTGGTGGTATAGGCTATAAAGCTAACGTTGGGTACGGTGGTGATAACGGTCTGGTTAAATTCACGCTCCAGTCGCTCCTGTATAATTTCCATGTGCAGCATGCCCAGGAAGCCGCAACGGAAGCCGAAGCCAAGCGCCTGGCTGGTTTCCAGCTCAAAGGTCAGCGAGGCATCATTGAGTTGCAATTTGTCCATGCAATCACGCAGCTCCTCAAACTCATCTGTGTTTACCGGGAAGATACCGGCAAATACCATGGGCTTTACTTCCTGGAAACCGCGGATACCTCCTGTACAGGGGTTGGCCACCTTAGTAATGGTATCACCCACTTTTACTTCTTTGGCGTTTTTGATGCCGGTAATAATATAGCCTACATCGCCGCAGAAGACTTCCGGTTTTTCGGTCATCTTCAGTTTGAGGATGCCTACTTCATCGGCTTCGTATTGCTGGTCTGTAGAAACAAATTTGATCTTATCGCCTTTTTTCAGGCTGCCCTGTAAAATGCGGTAATAGACAATGATGCCCCTGAAGGAATTAAAAACGCTGTCGAACACCAGCGCCTGCAAGGGTGCATTGGGGTCTCCGGTGGGTGCGGGTATGCGTTCAACAATTGCGTCCAGCACTTTGTCTACGCCCAGGCCTGTGCGACCGCTTGCATGCAAAATATCTTCGCGTTTGCAGCCAATCAGTTCCACAATCTGGTCTTCCACTTCTTCAATCATGGCGCCATCCATATCAATCTTGTTGATGACGGGGATGATCTCCAGGTTATTGTCTATGGCGAGGTAGAGGTTAGAAATGGTTTGTGCCTGTATACCCTGGGTGGCGTCTACCAACAGCAGCGCACCTTCGCAGGCGGCCAGGGCCCGACTCACCTCGTAGCTGAAATCTACGTGGCCTGGGGTATCAATCAGGTTCAGAATATACTCCTGGTTATCCCGGTGTTTGTAATTGATCTGAATGGCGTGGCTCTTAATGGTGATGCCTTTTTCCCGTTCCAGGTCCATATCATCCAGTACCTGGTCCATCATGTCGCGGTCGCTAATGGTGCCGGTAGATTGCAGCAGCCGGTCTGCCAGTGTACTCTTGCCATGGTCTATATGGGCGATGATACAAAAGTTTCGTATGTTCTTCATGTGTGCTGTCTCCTGCGGGAGGGTAATATTTTTAAGTAAAGAGCTGCAAAAGTAACCTATTTATGCTGGATAAACTAGTGCCGGCGGGTAGCGGAAAGAGTGGCCGGTATTAACAGCTTTATAATACCTTTAGGGTACGAAAATCGAAATATGGCCATTCCACGGGCTGTAATTTTTGTCATTGTTTGACGGGCATTTTTTAAATGGCTGCATTTTTATTTTCAGCGCAAGAGGCGGAGTAAAATTGTTTGCCTAACAACTAAAATTTAGCCATATGAACAATGCCACCATGTCACGTATTGCAACCATTGCGTTTGCACTCGTCATTATCATCTTCGGCGTCACCCATTTTGTAAATACCCAGGATATGAGAAACTATGTGCCCTCCTTTATTCCGGGCGGCGGTTTCTGGGTGTACATTACCGGCTTTTTTTTACTGGCCTCCGGTATTGCCATGCTCATAAACTGGCAGGTACGTCTGGCCGCGCTGCTGCTGACCGTGTTATTACTTTGTTTTGCCTTATTTGTGCACCTGCCCCGTACCATCAACGGTTTTGAAAGCGGGGTGGGCTTGATGCTGAAAGACATTGGTCTTGCCGCTGCTGCCTTGTTGGTGGCCAGCCGCAGCGTAGAAACACAGCCAATGGTAGAAGCGCGCGGACGGGCGCATGCCTGAGAGGGTAAATATTATTGCAGCAATGAAAAAAAGGATTGCTGTAAACGCCTTGCAGCTGAAGATGCAGGGGTTGGGCAACTTCCTATGCAATAAGTACGTAGGATATAAGACGGACAAAGCAGGGCCATTAAATTTTTTCTAATCGCCGTTCATAGTTTGCCAGTAGAACGAATTCAGTTATTTTTATGCAAGCTGATATCTTTTGCCTGTTGCCAACCAAGACTGGTATATTGTCCGTAATTACATATAAACCAAAATTTACGTTATGAAACAATTGAACGCTTTATTGACGCTCTGTTTTGCTGCTGTGCTGATGCTGCTGATGGCTTCCTGCTCTAAAGAAGGTCCTGCCGGTGCTACCGGTCCTGCTGGTCCTGCCGGGCCCGCTGGTCCTGCCGGCGCTACTGGTCCAAAAGGTGATTCCGGTGTGGCCAACGTCATCTATTCTGCCTGGCTGGATGCTACTTACATCGCAGACACCATTCATACAGGCTCAGTAATTGACACCCTTGGTTATTATTTTGATGCAACTGTACCAAAGCTTACCAATGCTATTCTCACCAGTGGTGAAATAAAAGTGTATCTAAACCTTAATACGGCTGCCTCTCCCACTATAGTACCGCTCCCATACTATGACCCTTATTTTCAAATTACAATCAACCCAACATTCGCGTTAAACGTCATCGATATTTATTCCAATATTAATCTCAGCACTGTGACCAACGCCGGTGCCAAAATAAGACAATGGAGATATATATTAATACCGGGAGGAAAGCCCGCCCGTTCTTCCATCAACTGGAACAACTATGATGAAGTAAAAAAATACCTCAACCTGAAAGATTAACCATTGTTACATCAATAAAAAAAAGACGCGGCAAAAGCTGCGTCTTTTTTTTTATCAGAATATCATGATGGCAATACCGGTTTGCCAGTGTCTTGCCCGCCAGGCGTACCGGTTGTCAATGGCATTGATATTGGTAAGCCCGGCGTTGTAGCGCCCGTAAAGAGACACTGAACCAATGGTAAACTGCAGACCGGCATTGGCACTCCATTCATATCTTTTAAACGCCACGCCTTTGTTGTCGTCAACAAGGCTTTCTGCATCAAACAACATAAGGCTGTATTGCGGGCCGGCAAGCACAGAAAGATATTTATTCAACTGGTATTTGGCCATGAGCGGCACCGTTAGATAACCCAGCCTGATATTATCAGCCGCAAACAGGTTACCGTCTGTATTATAATAGGTCATAAAATTGTCTCCCTTCCGGGCATTGGTCTGTGTAAACAACAGTTCTGGCTGCAGGCTGAAACCATGGCCCAGTGGCTTTTCTGCAAAACCGCCAAACTGGGCGCCGGTACTATAACCGCTTGCCATTCCATTGCCCTTAATGGTAGAAAAATTGAGGTCTGTTTTTATACCGATGCGCCAGGCCTTGTTGCCGGTTTGTGCATACGAGAAGGCGCTAAGGAAAATGAACAAAATAATAAGTGCTGGTTTCATAACGCGGAAAGATTGAATGGAGATGAAGAAAATGCTATCCGGCGTCAAATCTATTTTACGTGCATCGTCCGCAAATCATAAAATATACCAGTACAGCAGATCTGCCGGTAGATGCAAAAGATTCATCGCCCAACAAAATGTTTTATTTACAAGAACGCAATGGGCAAAAAAATACCGCCCAATGGGCGGTACCTGTTTCACCTGCTACACATTTATAGCAATGATGCTTAATACTTGTAATAGTTTCTCTTGGCATCGGTGATGGCCTGGTCGCGTTCGCTTCTCAGATCGTGCACGACTCTCCTGCGTTCTTTTTTGCTAAGGCTTTCGTCATGTTTGGCAGACCAGATCTTATCTTCATAATCATTCTTGATATCTTCTATCTGAAGATCAAGTTTGGTGGGCCGGTACGGACGCGCGTAAATGCTATTGTAACCATAGGGTGCAAACCCATAAGGTGCATAAAAGGGTGAGTAAAAAGGAGAATAGCCAAAGCCAACACCCACGGATACCCGGGGCGGTGCTACATAAACCCTTCTTCCGCCAAAACCACCATGACCAAAATGTTGTGCGGAAGCGCCAATGCCCAGTCCTAAAGCCAGCATAACTATCATTATCTTTTTCATACTGCTTAATTTTTATAACCAATAGACTCAAAAATGATACAAAAGAAAAAACGATAATCGCATTATAACGAATCGATAACAAACTACGCTAAAGGCGGGTATCGCCCGTTGAAAACGCTTTCCCCGGCACTGTCAACCAGGTGCTTAATCAACTGCCATTCAATGTAAAAAATGCCATTTTTACTTATTTAGGGGCAAAAAAAAGGCGCCCCGGGAGGCGCTTTTTTTAACTGCTGTAGGAGCTGCTGTAGCAACTGATTATTTTTCTGCGAGACCGCTTTCTTTCCATTGTTTTAAAACGGCAATGGTGCTATCACTCAGCTTGGGATGTTTCATGGGCATGAAGCCTTTTTCATCCGGGTTCAGCTGCACGCGGCGCAATATATTATCGATGTCTTTTTTTACATTGGCATAATTGTCATACGCTTCCTTATTGCCACCCTTTGCAGGAATATGACAGGGAGAGCAGGAGCCAACAATGATGGGTTGTATATTGGCTTCATAGGTAAGCGCAGCAGGTGCAGCAGGAGCCTTTTTAGCCGTATGGCAATAAGAAAAAAATACTGCCATCATAACGATGATTGAGGAGATGTATAGCTTTTTCATTCTGTTGATTTGTTTTCAAATATATCTAATTTGTTGTGACAATTGCCTGACAATTCAAATTTTCTGTTTAAACAATGATTTCTATTTGGTGCTGCCGCTAAACAGGCCGGTATTGTTTCTATTTTTCCTATTTTAGTTGCACAAACAATGTCTACCGTATAATGGCGGAACCAATACCGGGCCCGGCCGCTGGCACAGCAAGTCTTTCGCGTACACTCGGTCCCGTTATGTTATGGGGTTTGGGTGTGGGTTATGTTATCTCCGGAATGTATTTTGGCTGGAACCTCGGCCTGGCAGAAGGCGGCACCTATGGTATGGCCATTGCCACCTTCTTCAGCATTTTGCTGTATGTCTGTTTTACTTTTTCTTATACAGAGCTTGCCTGCGCCATTCCGCGCGCCGGTGGGGTATTTGATTATGCCAGTCGCGCCCTGGGCAAAGAACTCGGCTTTATTGCAGGGGTAGCGCAAATCATCGAATTTGTATTTGCACCGCCGGCCATTGCCGCTGCCATTGGTGCGTATTTCGTTTATTTTTTCCCGCAATGGTCGGTCACCGGCATTGCCATCACCGTATACCTTTTATTTACCGCACTGAATATCTATGGGGTAAAAGCCGCTGCCATTTTTGAACTGGTGATCACCATTTTCGCTGTTTTTGAATTACTTCTTTTTGCGGGCATCACCTTACCGCATTTTAAATTGTCTAACCTGCAGCAGCATGCTTTTCCGCATGGTATCACCGGCATCTGGGCCGCCATTCCCTTCGCCATCTGGTTCTTCCTCGGCCTGGAGGGCGTTGCCAATGTGGCGGAGGAAGCCATCCACCCGCAAAGAAATGTGCTCCTCGGCTTTGGCTCTGCCCTGCTAACCCTGGTGATACTCTGCGTGCTGGTGTTTGTGAGTGCCGTGGGTGTGGGCGGCTGGGAGGCCATCGTGTATGCATCACCGGGAGCACCGCCTTCAGATTCTCCCCTGCCCCTGGCGCTTATGCAGGTTACCGGCAAAAACGGTTTGCTCTACCACCTGTTAATTACAATTGGCTTGATGGGACTGGTAGCTTCCTTTCATGGTATTGTGCTGGCCGCGGGGCGTGCAAGTTATGAGTTTGGAAAAGTGGGTTACCTGCCTACCCGTATCGGAAAAATTCACCCGCGGTTTAAAACGCCGGCCAATGCATTGCTGGTGAATATGGTGCTGGGCATCATTGCGTTGTTAACCGGTAAAACCAGTGAAATTATTACCATCAGCTGTTTTGGCGCGCTCACACTTTATTTTATTGCGATGCTAAGCCTGCTGCAACTGAGAAAACAGGAACCCGCATTGAACAGGCCCTTCCGCGTGCCCCTCTATCCTGCTTCGCCCATTATTGCACTGGTGATTTCCGGTGTATTTTTAATAGCAATGGTAACTTTGAACAACCGATTGGCACTGATCTATTTTGCCTTGCTGTTCGGCGCTTACCTGTGGTTTCATTTCTTTGTAAAAAACAAACGCCATGCAGCATAACCCTTCTGTGGCTGAACTATTGCAGCAACTAACGGCCAGCAATACCCGAAAAGTAAAACTGGCGGTAACGGATATTGACGGCATCCTGCGCGGCAAGCTCATCAGCTTTGATAAGTTCACCTCCGTAGCAGCCAAAGGCTTTGGCTTTTGTGATGTTGTTTTTGGGTGGGATGCTGCCGACGCGGCGTACGACAATGGCAGCTTTACCGGCTGGCATACCGGTTACCCCGATGCGCTGGCCAAAGTAGACCTGTCTACTTACCGGCAGAT